>NZ_JBEZJZ010000020.1:0-110166 GCF_040651455.1 Streptomyces sp. NPDC048483 | reverse complement strand
AGAAGTCGAGTGACCTGGACGCCGGGGACGGAGATCTCGCGGAAGCCCGCACCTGAGAGCCCCGCGCGCGGCGTCTGGGAGCACCCGGCTCGAGCAGGGCCGTGCCACCAACCCCTCGACCCAGGTCGTCGAGGCCCTGGCCCGGGCGCTGCGGCTGTCGGAGGAGGAGTGCGCGCACCTGTTCCGACTGGCCGGGCTCGCGCCGCCCGGCCCGGAGACGGTGCCGACGTACATCACCCCGAGCGTCCAGCGGCTGCTGGACCGGCTGACGGGCACGCCCGTGGCGGTCTTCGACGCGTCCTGGACCCTGCTCGTGGCCAATGCGCCGTACGCGGCCCTGATGGGCGACCGTCTCCCGAACTCCCGGTTTCGCTCGAGCAGGGGGGACCCCCATGCCCGGCGCGGCGACGACCGCAACGGCGTGTGGCGCCACTTCCTCGGCCCGGGGACCGGGGCCCGGCGCTCGCCACAGGCGCAGCGCGACCACGAGGCCGCGCTCGTCGCCGACCTGCGCGCGGCCGCCGAACGCTACCCGGCCGACCGGCGGCTGCAGCGGCTGATCGCCGACCTGCGCGCGGGCAGCGAGCGGTTCGCCGAGCTGTGGGCCACGGGCGCCGTCGGCCGTCACGAGCCCTCCAGGAAGACGATCGACCACCCGCAGGTCGGACCCGTATCGCTGGACTGCGATGTGCTCACCGTGGCGGGCAGCGACCTGCGGATCATGGTCTACACGGCCGAACCCGGCACCGAGGATGCCGAACGCCTCGCTCTGATCACCGTCCTGGGCACCCAGGATCTCGTCAGCCGCGCCACCTGAAGTGCCTCGCCGGATACGGTGTTCACCTGCGTCGATGTGGTCGGCGACGAGAGTGGCCGGACGACGCCGTGGATGACTCCGGCGTTCTTCGGGCCGGACGGGCGGGCACCTGCCGCTGCGACGTTCCGTGCTGGTGCCGCACGCGATCGGCTACTGGTACCAGTCGTCTCCGCCGTCGGTCAGAGATCGGCCGAGGTAGTCCTGCAGGTCCCGAGCAACCCATCGACGGCTGTCGTCTTCGTGTTCCCACACGAAGATGTCGGGTCGTGAAGGGGTGCGGACGAAGGCGAACTGGTCGCCGCCGCCGTTGTCGCCGATGAAGAGCAGCGCGTCAAACGGCATATACAGATCGGCGAAGGTGCGGTCGGACCAGAAGTGCATGTTCTGGTCGACGATCTGATCCAGGGGCCAGATCGTCTCCACTCCGTAGTGGCCCACGATGCCGTCTGTCTCCCGGAGCAGGCTCACAAGCTTGGACGGTATCGGACATCCCAGGCGCTGCTCAGCGGCAACCATCATCGCCGAGTTGACGGGCTCGCTGAACTCGACGTCGGGAAACGCTTGACGGGCGATCTCTCTCCACATGCGCGCAGCCTAGGCGGGTCCGCAGAGGCGTGACACCGTACGCCCGGGCGACCGGCGGCTTACTGGATGCTCCAGCGGTGCGGATGCGCGGGATTGGCCGGGCAGGCGAATATGTTCAGTTCGCCCGCACGCCCCACGATGACCTCGGTCGGTGTGGCGGACTCGCATGTGGGCGCCTTCGGGTCCTCCTCCTGGGGCATCCAACTGCCGCTGCCGCCGTCCCACTCCGAGCTGTCGATCGTCAGCAGCAGCTCCATCGGGGTCGCGCAGGTCCGGCAGTCCATGGGACCCGGATCGGTCAGGTGCCAGGACGCGAAGCCGCCGGCACGCCAGCCGGGCGGGATGGACAGGTCGTACTGGTAGTAGACGGGTTCCTCGTCCCGGCCTTCGTCCTCGGCCTCTTCCTCGGCCTCAAGAGCGTCCTCCCATGCGTCGATCCGATCGCGCAGCTCCTCGGGCAGCAGTCCCGCGAATGGGTAGGTGACCACCTGCTCCGGGTGCAGCACGCAGGGCTCGGCCACGTACCCCTGGGAGCCGACGGCCTCCGGCCGTGGCGGCTCTGTCAGTACCTCGGTGACCTCCCACGACCGGCGCCAGCGAAGATCCAGGGACATGTCGTACCCGCGGCCGTGGCGGTCGAAGGGGCACCAGAACATCTGGAGGAGGTCGCAACCGTCCGGTCCCGCGGGCAGGTCGGGCACGTCGCGCCGGTAGAGCTGCGCAACGGCGATGAGCGGCAGTGGGGTGGAATCTGTGATCTCCGGGACGCGGTGCTCGCGGCGCAGTTCGTCCAGCAGCTGCAGCTCCTCGTCCGTGGGGCGGTCGCGGGCCCATGCGGCGGCCAGGACCTGGCGCGCCCGGTGGATGTCGGCGGGGCGCAGGCCGCGCCCACGCCCGTGCGGCTCGGTACACACGGGCCACGGCTCCTCCGCCGGCCACAGCAGTGGCCCGCCCACGGAACTGTCCGCCACGGTCGGGGCGCCCGGCCGCGGGTGCAGCCGGGTCGTCGTGCCGCGATGCGCTGCCAGTTCCGGGAAGAGCGCCTCGATGTCGAACGGGCGCGGCGGCGTGGTCCTCGTCATGGACACGACCGTAGGCGCCCGCCAACACTGCTGGTGCCCAGCCCCCGCGCCGGACTTCAACGCCTGCTGGCGTCCCGCCTCATCGGCCAAGGCGGGGAAAGGACAACCGCGGGCCAGCGTGTTCTCCACTCATGAGCCTGGTCAGGAGCCTGAGCATGGAAGGGGCTGAGAATCAGGAATCGCCCGACCTGGCGTCGCGACGGCCAGGCCCGGGAGCTGGCCGTGCCAACCACGGCGCTGCGACGACTCGGACGTCTGGAGCACCGGACCGGATGGAAGCGCCCTTGGGTGGCTTGTCGCATCGTGGTGTGATGCGGCGCTCGCGGTCAGCGCCTTGGTGGCCGGCTACTGGAGCGTCCAGCGGTACAGCTCGTCCCGGTCGGTGGTCAGCCAGGTGCCGTAGGGCAGCTCCCACAGCAGCAGTACGCCGCCGCTTCCTGGAAGACCGCGAACGACAGGTGCGGAGCCACCGAGGCGGCGGGCCGGTACCGCCATGACTCCGAGGGCATGGGGAACCTCACGAGCAGTTCCGGCTGCTCGCCCAGCACGTAAATCCGCATGGCTTCCGCGTCATTGACCGTCAGCCGCAGCACCGGCCCGCTCTGATCGAAGCACCCCCTGCAGGTTGAGAGGTGCCCAACTCCCGGTATCCGGTGCTGCGCCACCAGGCGCGGAGTGATCGGCATTGCCTGGCACCATGCGACGATAGCGGACTTCATGGACGGCCACACCGTCGTAGTCGTCAGCTTGGCCGGCGCCATCAGCGACACAACCAGCCTGTTCGTAGAAGCGACGGGCCGGGAGATTGTCCGTGAGGACCCACAACAGCAATGTGTCGAAGTCCAGATCGGCAGCGTGGGCGTCCACGGCATCGAGTAGCGTGCGGCCGATTCCGGCCCCTCTGAGTGTGGGTTGGACGTAGAGAGCATAGAGCTCACCCGCAGCCGGGCCCGCTTCCGTACCGCGGTAGGGCCCAAGGCAAGCCCATCCCACAACTGCTGAATGCTCATCGACGGCTACCAGATTGATCATCCGCTCGCGCGGTTGCACGAACCGCAGTCGGCGCTGCTCAGCATCTGCCTCGACCGTCATGTCATCCAAGTAGGACTGAGGCACGATGCCGACATACGCAGCCTTCCACCCGGCCACTCGTATCGCTGATACAGCCGTAATATCGGCTTCCGTCATCGCCCGCACAGAGAACATCTGGACACCGTAGGGGGCCGCCTGCACGACCGCTCGGGATTTACGGTGGGGTGGGTGGCCCCGGCGAGTGGTTCCGATCACGACCCTTCGCACAGGCCCTGGACTGTCCGCCGGCGTGGGGCCTCGTCGTCGGGGGCATCCGGGGAGGCGAAGTGGAACGGCACTCCGAAGCAGTCGGCCAGTGCCCGGCCCGCCTCGGCGGCGGCGGTGCCCGGAGGCGGGCCGCCAGGGCGGTGATGGACGGTCGCCAGTCGGCCTGTACGGCACCCGCGCCTTGATCCTGCTCGCCCTCGCCCCGTACGGGGCCTGGATCGTCGTTATCAGCATCGCTTTCGGCCTGGTCGGCTTCGCCACTGTGGCACCCACCCATCTGATGGCCACCCACCACTTCCCGGCCGGGTACCTGGGCCTCGTCTTCGGTCTGCTGTCGATGGCGCATCCGGTCGGCTCCGCGCTCGGCTCGTACCTCCAGGGCATCCTGCGCGATGTGACGGGTAGATACCCACCGACCCTGCTGGGCAGCTCCGCCGCGCTGGTCGTCGCGATGATCGGCTGCCTCGTCGCACTGACGGGCGCCGCAGGTGGCGCTCCGAAGTCTGACGGTGGCGGGGACGGCGCGGCGCCCAGCACTCAACCCGGCTCGTCGGCCGGTGGCACGGTCGCGTCACCTAAAACGTCACCGAAGTCGACCTCCGACTCAGCTTGTTCTTCAACCTCTGGGTCGGCCGGTCCAGCAGGGCGGCCGTGAACATCTCGTGGTGGGCCACGAGCCACCCCTGCATGCGGTCCCCACGTTGCCAACCACCGCGCTCGGACAGCACCCGGGTGGAGACGGGGTCACTGTCGGCCACACGGTCGGCGACGAAGGCTCGGCAGGACGTGGTGGCCTGTTCGATGACTCCGGGCAGCTCAGCCCGCTCCTGCGGGGAGGGGCCGTAGCTGTCGGAGAGGATCCGCAGTCGCGTCGGGGCATCCAGCCCGGTGGGGCGGAGGGCTGCCGCGGACGCGGGATCGAGCACAGGGATCCAGTATCGGGCGGTCATGGCGACGTCCCATAGTGGTCGGCCCCGGGCCGTCAGATCGCAGGCGCCGCAGCAGGCCTCCCACCGATCTCAGCCCGGTCTCTGTCATCACCCAGCGCGGAAACGGCGGTAGGGCGACGTCGCCGGGGAGCCTGATGCTCGGGTTCACCCGCGGCTGACTCGCTGGGCCGCGTGGCTCGAACCCCCGGCCGCTCGGCGGGCGATCTGCTCGTCGGCACAAACCAGGCTACGAGGGAACGACCTCTCACCCGTCATCGACTTGCTGCGGGGAGGGCTCGTCAGTCGTCTCCGTGGAGGGTCCGCGCGAGGACGGAGCGGTGGGTCGGCTTCGCGTCGCCGTAACGCCTGTGGCCTTCGTCGGTGATGACGACGAAGATGCCGCGGCGGTCGAGATCACACATGACACGCTCGACCAGGCCGCCTCGTTCCAGCCTGGCGACCAGCCGGGATGCGGCGCTCTGGCTCAGATGCACCACGTTGGTGAGGTCCTGGCCCCGGCACTTGCCGTGGTCGGAGGAGGCGAGGAGTTCGAGTGCCTCGAACTCGCTGACGCTGAGGCCGTGCTGCGCCTGCAACTCATGCTCAAGAGCGTTGTGCACGGTGGCATGACGGGCGAGAAGCCCACGCCACTCGTCGACCAATTCCTGCTCCGAGCCACCGATCATGCCGCCAGGATAGCATGCGCCAGCATTTGATGCACGAAGATTAAATGCACTTGCATTCGATGCGTATGCATGTGAGAGTGGTGGCATGACTTCCTCTGCACCCCTGTCCGCCTCTACATCCACGTGGAACGCCAAACTCTGGGGAGTTCTGCTCACGGTCTCCCTCGTCATCGGCCTCGACGCCCTCGACGTCTCGATGGTGGGTGTGGCGCTCCCGTCCATCCAGGCAGACCTGGGCTTGTCCACCAGTGCACTGCAGTGGGTCGTCAGCGGCTATGTCCTCAGCTACGGCGGGCTGCTGCTGCTCGGCGGACGCGCCGCCGACCTGCTCGGACGCCGCCGGGTCTTCCTGACTGCGGTAGCCGTGTTCGCCGGCGCCTCCGTGCTCGGCGGTCTGGTCGACGACGGCGCCCTGCTCATCGCCACCCGCATACTCAAGGGCATGGCGGCGGCGTTCACCGCGCCTGCCGCGCTGTCCATCCTCACCACCACGTTCGCCGAAGGGCCGGCGCGCAATAAGGCGCTGGGCATCTTCTCCGTATTCGGAGCCAGCGGTTACTCCGCCGGCTTGGTGCTCTCCGGTCTGCTGACCCAGGTCGGCTGGCGGTGGACGTTCTTCCTGCCGGTACCGATCGCGGTGATCGCATGGGTCGCGGCCAACCGCCTGCTCCCCAAGGACGGCCCCCGCTCCTCCGGCGGCTACGACATCCCCGGCGCGATCACCTCGGTCGGCGCGATGCTGCTGCTCGTCTACACCGTCGTGGAAGCGCCGGAGGCCGGCTGGGCCGCGCCCAAGACGCTGATCCAGTTCGCGATCGCCGCGGTGCTACTGGTCGCCTTCGTCATGATCGAACACCGCAGTACGCATCCGCTGGTCCGCCTCGGAATTCTCCGCTCGAGCTCGTTGGCACGGGCCAACCTGGGCATATCGGTGTTCTTCGGTGGCTACATCGGCTTCCAGTTCGTGGTCATGCTCTACTTCCAGTCGGTGCTGCAGTGGTCAGCGCTCCAGACCGCGCTCGGCTTCCTTCCGGCCGCGCTGATCGTCGCCTTCGGCTCACCGCAGATGGATCGCCTGATCGAACGGGTCGGCACCTCGCGCACCATCGCGGGCGGCGTCATCGCTCACCTCATCGCCTACGTGCTCTTCCTCGTCATCGACCGGGACGCTCCGTACGTCGTCGGTGTGCTGCCCAGCATGATCCTGCTTGGTATCGGGTTCACCCTGGCCTTCGCGTCCTTCAACATCCAGGCCACCGCCGGCATCCCGGACCATGAGCAGGGCCTGGCCGGCGGCCTGCTGAACACCTCCACGCAGGTCGGCGGTGCGATCGGACTCGCCATCGTCACCGCGGTCCTCACCGCCGGAGGCGAAGGCAAGACCGGCCCCGACGCCCTGCTCGCAGGCTTCACCCCGGCGTTGCTCACGATCACCGTCCTCTCGGCCATCGGCCTGGTCATCGGACTGTCAGGAGTGCTCGGACGGCGCACGACCGACAAGCCGGCGGACGAGTCGGCGGAGAAGTCATCGGCCGAGCCGGAGCTCGTCCTCGTCGACTAACCGGTCCTGTCACGGCACATCCCGGTGTGAGGCATCAGCCAAAACCGGGATGTGCCGTTCTGGCTTTCGCATCCGTGTGACTCGCTGACAGCTCCGTCACGCATGCGCCACGTGGCGCGCAGCCAGTAGTGCAACGGTTTGCCATGGCGGTTGGGCCGGCCGGTCGTCGGTCAGATCACGGACGGGAACCTTGCTGATGCCAGGGGGTGGGTCGGTGAACAATGTGGGTCGGTGAACTGGACGCTGTGCACGAGCGGTTCGTGCATCGGTTTTCCAGGACGGAGCCGCGGGAGTCGGCGCGTGCCCATACGCGGGAACTGATCGCTTCGCCGGAGCGGAAGAAGGGCTGGACACTGGCCGAACAGGCCGGTCACGCCGCTGCGGCCCGTATCCATCGGCTGCTGAATCGGATCGAGTGGGAAGCCGATGCGGTCTCGACGATGTGCGCGACCACGTCGTCCAGGACCTCGGCGGCGAACCCGACGCCGTGCTCACCGTGGGCGACACCGACCTCCTGAAGAAGGAGTCCCCATCTGCAGAGGTGCACCGGCAGTACTCCGGGACCGTGCGACGGACGGAGAAACCCCCAGAGATGGTGCCCCCAGCCAGGTCGGCGCCTTCCTCACCTGTGCCGCCGGCGACGACGGACGCAGATCGACCGCCGGTTGTACCTGCCCACGCAGCGACGGGGGGAGCCGTCACCTTCCTCCTGCTGCTGGAGTACTGCTTCGGCGGCCGACGTGCGCCGACGGCGGGGGAGGCGCAGGTCACATTCGTCCATGTCACAGGAGGCCGGGCTACCCCGTCTCAGGGGGTGTAGCCACTGACGACCACTGAGGAGCACACCATGGACGCGCGACTGAACTTCTTCGCCAGCCCGACCGCAGGCAAGGCCCTCAAGCACTTCATGTCGGTTGGCAAGGCGCTCAAGGACTCGCCGCTGCCGGCCGCGACGCAGGAGCTGGTGGCGCTGCGCGTGAGCCAGATCAACGGCTGCGCCGTCTGCATCGACATGCACACCAAGGAGGCCGCCGCTGCCGGCGAGACCTCGGTGCGGCTGCACCTGGTGGCGGCATGGCGGGAGGCCACGGTCTTCACCGAGGCCGAGCGTGCCGCGCTGGAGCTGGCGGAGGAGGGGACCCGGGTCGCGGATGCGGCCGACGGGGTCAGCGACGAGGTGTGGGCGTCCGCTGCCAAGCACTACGACGTGGAGCAGCTCACCGCCCTGGTGGTTCTGGTCTCCTTCATGAACACGGTGAACCGGCTGAACGTCATCACCCAGCAGCCGGCCGGCAACTACGAGCCCGGGCAGTTCCACTGAACGGCATCAGCAACAGGCTCGGGGTCCGGCTGCGGGCCCCGAGCCCCGGGCTCGGCGGCGTTACTCTGGCCTGCCGGTGGTCCGGATGATCACAAAAAGCTGCCTGCGCCGACGAGTTCGGCCAGGTGGGAGGGTGTCAGGGGGAGGGGAGTCGGGTGAGCAAGGTCGAGGACTTCGAGGAGCTGCGACCGCTGCTGTTTTCGATCGCCTACCGGATTCTGGGCAGCGTGAGTGAGGCCGAGGATGCGGTGCAGGAGACATGGCTGCGATTTGACGGCTCGGTGACCCGGCCCACGTCGACCAAGGCCTTTCTGTCGACCGCGGTGACACGGATCTCGATCGATGTGCTGCGTTCTGCGCGGGTGCGGCGGGAGGAGTACGCCGGGCCGTGGTTTCCCGAGCCGCTGTTGAGCGATCCGTATCAGGATCCGGCGCGGTCGGTGGAGCTGGCCGACTCGGTGTCGATGGCGGCGCTGGTGCTGCTGGAGCGGCTCAGCCCGCTGGAGCGGGCGGTTTTCTTGCTGCGGGAGGTGTTCGCCTTCGGGTTCGACGAGGTCGCCGCGGCGGTGGGGCGTTCGGAGGCGGCATGCCGGCAGCTGCTGGTGCGGGCTCGGCGGCATATGGAGGCCGGGCGGCCGCGGTTCGCAGCGGACGCTCAGGAGCGGCAGAAACTGGCGACGCGGTTCTTCGACGCGCTGAAGAACGGCGATGTGGGCGGGCTCCAGAATCTGCTGGCCGCCGACGTGCAACTGGTCGGGGACGGCGGCGGCAAGGCCCCGCAACTCGCCAAGGCTGTCATGGGAGCAAAGAACGTGGCCCGGCTGCTGGGTACGGTCTTCCCCTTGCTGATCCGGATCGACGTGACGTTCGATCCGCATGAGGTCAATGGCCAGCCCGGCGCGATCTTCCGCGACCGGGACGGCAAGATCCTGCAGAGCCTGGTCCTCGAGGTGCTCGACGGGCAGATTCAGACCATCCGCGCGGTGAGCAATCCCGACAAGCTCGGCCACCTCGGGCCGGTCGCCGACGCCTGGGCCATCGACCGCGAGGTGAAGCAGGCCCGTCGGCAGATGAACTGACGTCGACTGTGGCGCAGGCCGGCTTGTTCACCGGCAGATCATGTCTGCTGCGCGGCTCCTCGCCGCGCTGCTGCCACATGTTCGGCACGCACTACATCCGTCGCCTTCATCTCCCTCTTCGTCACCGTCGGCGCAGCCCAGCCCAGCCCAGCCCAGCCCAGCCTTGCTGCCGCTGCTGCCGCGTCGGGAAGGTGCCTGCGGTGCTCGGCAGCCTGCGCGCAGGCTGCGGGCCTGGTCCTCGCCGAAGCTCTGTGGGCCCGGACCACGCAGATCAGCCCCGCTCGGACCTGTTGTCCCCAACAGGTCCGCATCGATGCCCGAGCGGCGGCTCCGGGTGCCGTTCTTTGGCCATGAGCCACCGGACGGTCAGACGAAGTCGATGCGCTCCTCGCTGACCGGGTAACCCGCCGTCGCGAAATGTGTAGCCATCGGGAAGTTCCCCTGGTCGGTGGCGGCCGCGATACGCGTCGCGCCCCGCGTCACCAGGTCTTGGGTGCATTCGGCCAGCAGGTCGTAGGCGTAGCCGTGGCCGCGTTGCTCGGGGAGGACGCCGATGAAGCCGATGCAGGGGCCTGACGGGTTGCGCGCGGGCACGTGGAAGCCCGCCAGTTGGCCGGCCGGGGTATGGGCCACGCGTCACCAGCTCCTTGGGGAAGGCATCGAGTTGAGGATGCTGAGCAGCTCCTCGACGGCCCCGTCCTCGCCGTACTCGGCGATGTCGTGCAGGTCATGGGCGTCCAAGGAGCCTTCCTGGATCCGGCGTACCACGCCCCGGATGACGTTGTCGTCCGGCTCCGGCCGGTACTCCAGGCGCCCGGTGCGTTCGGGGAGCGGGCAGTCGGAGGTCCAGCTGTAGCGGTAGCGCTCGACCAGTTTCCGGAGTCCGGCCGCCTCGGCTGCGGCCATCCGGGCCTCGGCTGCGGCTCGAACGTCCGGCTTCTCGCGCCAGCCGGGCGGCAGCAGCAGGCTGTACTCGGCGTGCAGAGGTGCGGTGCGCAGCAGTTGGACAGCGGCGTCGGCGTCGGTGAAGTCGAACCAGTCGAGGGCGATGGGTTTTTCGTCCCCGGGCTTGGCCCACCAGGCCGCGCGGGCGACAACGATGCCGTCGCGGAGGGCGACCCAGCTCCATTCGGGCCGGTACTGGCCGCCGTCGGCAATCATGCTGAAGGTGTCGCCGAGGATGGCGCGGCCGACGACGCCCGGGTCGGGCAGGGAGGTGAAGAGGGGTGTCTCACCCGCGGTGAGCGGACGGATGAGCAGTTCAGTCATGGGTGAAGCGATCCTTTGGGAAGGTGACGCGCTCCCGGATCAGACCTGGGACGCCCGGTGGAAGGGGCGGGAGCGCACGGCTGTCGTGGTGGGCATCGCTCTCGCCTCCTTATCTGTGATCACGGGCGTGTGCTTTCCTTGGGCGCGGTCGCTCGCAGACGTCCAGGCAGTATCCGCGGAGGACTCTCGGCATCGGGTGAAGCTGAGGCCCGGCGGGCTTTGGAGGCTGTCACCGTCGCACTTGGCGGCCGGGCGGGGAGCCGTCTGGCCGCTGACCTGCACACACGGGTGAGCCGGACAACGCTTTTGCAGACGGTCATGGACAAAGAGTGACTTCCTCGACGAGTCGGCAGGGGGACGCCATGGAGATCACCGTCCAGTGGATACGGACGTCCTGGACGAAGCAGTCCCGGGGAGGGGAGGCTGCTTCGCTCAGGAACGCGGCCCCGATCGGCTTCGCCCTTCCGTATGCCGAGGCCGCCTCCGCACACGTAATTCGCATGCGCGAGCGAGACGGCTTCGCGCCGCGTGATACCCAGGAAGACCTCCGTAAAATCGACGTCCAACTCCGCGAAGCCGACGGACGGCTGCGGGTCTTTCCCCGCGTGAAACCCTTGTTTGCGCTGCCGCCCCGGCCGCGGCGGCCCCCGGCAGTGCGACTTGCCCCTGGCCAGTGGGTGCGCTGGCAGCTCAACTATCGCTTCAGCAGCATGGCGGGGACGCAGGACTGGTCGTACTGGCTGGACACGTTCAACATCGCCTACGGCCCGGCGAAAGCCGATGTGTTCCTGTCCACGCCCACAGTGTTCATCGATGAGCAGGGATCGCTCCGATAACCCCGTCCTGAACGCTGACCACCTGGTCCCAGATGACGCTATGTCACCGAGACCGAATCGAATCCCGTAGTTCGGCCTCACGGGGTTCCTCGTATTGAGGGCGAGGTGGCCAGGGTTCGCCCGGCCTCCACACGCCGTTGATACGAGCGAGGAGCTTGTCGGAATCGTCGCTGGCCAGGTTTGGCTCAGTTGAGGGCGATGCCGGACGGCGTCGCCCTCCTTGGTGTGCCTGCTGCGTGAACCACGTTTCCGGCACTGCCCCTTCCCTCCTGGCGCAGTGACTTTCTGAACGCGCGTGCAGGCACGGTCTCTTACCTTCCCGTTGCCAGGAGTGCCGAGTGCCCGTGTTGCCTCCCCCTGCCCTCGAACTGTCCATCGACCTGCTGCGCTGCCCAACGTGCCGTACGCGCCGCCTGCACCCCGACCGCGGCGCGCTGCGCTGCCCGGCGGGTCACACCTTCGAGATCGGCCGTCACGGCTACGTCAGCCTCCTGACGGGCACCCGCACCACCTGCGGCGACGAGGCGGCCATGGTCCAGGCCCGGGACCGGTTCCTGTCCACTGGCACGTACCTGCCCATCCGCCAAGCCGTGGCACCCCCCTGGCCGGCGCGGTGGTCGACGTCGTGCTGGACGTGTTCGCCCCGCGCAACCCAGCCGAGTTCCGCGGCCGAGTGCCTGCGATGGTCACGATCGACCCGGCCAAGGAACAGCGCCTACACCAGGCGCTGGACCCCTTCTTCGAGGCCGCCGTTACCGAACAGGTGGAGTACCCCACGTCCCTGACCAGCCGCTTGACATCCATAGGGGCATCAAGCCTGCGATCGTCTACCGCTCTACCGCTCTACCGCTCTACCGCTCTACCGCTCTACCGCTCTGCAGCTGTGCTGGCGGCGGTGGTAATCACCTGGCGACGGAGTTGAGAGATACGGCGTGGACCGCCCTGCCGCGTTCTTCCCTCAAGGAGCGCGCCCGGGCGCCGTGGCACCACCACCCCGAAGGGGAAGCACGTGACGGCAGGTGTGGCCGTGCGTTCTCTCGCGGTTCCTCCACCCCGCCGGGAACGTGCAGTCCGCCTGGCCGGCCGACGTGTTCACGGCCCGATGCTTTCCGAACAGCACCCAGAGCTCGTCGGCAGCGTCCGTCTCCTGCTCGACGACTGGGAGCGCGATCCTGGCGATATTCTCAGCCGACCGGCCGCGGCCTGTTGCACGGCTCGGGCGCGGGTGGTGGCGAGGCGATAGGAGTTCGACATGCGTGGCCAGAGCAGTCCGCACGTGAAGGGTTGAGGCCTGTGGGAACCCGTCGGCGATGGCTGCCCCTGCTGATGGTGGGCTGTGCGGCGGCAGCAGCAGTAGGGGCACTGTGGGCGACCATTGTCCTGGGCGTCGCAGAACCGACGAGGCCGGAAGAGGCCGCGGAGCGAACCGCCGGGCTGCACCCAGATCAGCACCCGTCCGAATCCCGCTTTTATCTGCCACAAACTGCGACAGTGTCCAACGGCACAGCACGACTGACGTACAAGATCTTCGGACGAAGCGAATCCACCGTCAGAGACTTCTGGCGCACCTACGCTTTGCGCGGCTCGGCGCCCGAGACCTCGGAACACTCCTACACCGACCACAAGCAAGGGCACCGGCGCGAGATCACCGTCACCTACGATCCTCCGGCAGACGCCTCCGGGGCCGATCGGGAACACCCCGCCGACGAAACACCTGCCACGATCATCGTGACCGCCCGGCCCGCGTAGAAGCTGGTCTGTGCAAGGTACTGCCCGCAGAGGATGACCACCCCCGCGGGGATGGTCCGGCTTCATCCGATGCTGCACCCACGCCGCACGAAGAGGAGGGCGTTCTCCACCTCGGGGCCGTCAACGCTGTGACCCTGGCGTCCTTGCCTTGCGCCGACCACGGCAGCCCACGACGCGCTGAAGTCGACGTCCAGGTAGGGGCCGTACGCCTCGGGCTCCCGATGGGATTGGTCCGGCAGATCGGGCACACCAGCGTCAGCCCCGGCAGTGCCCCGGTCCCCTCGGGTGCATCTGACTCACCGCCACTGGAAGCCGAACTTCGAAGCCGAGCAGTGGGCGTCCCGGATGCCGGCCTGGTGCAGCACACACGCCGAGGCGGTGACCGGCGCTCGCCAACGCCAGCACGAATGCGTAGGCCGAGATCGTCGACGAGGACCCCAGCTCCTGGTTCTGTCTCACTGCGGGATGTCGCGAGAAGGAACGCCGAACCTCGCGAGGGAAGGTGATCCCGTTGTGTGCTTGGGGAGCTAGAAGGGTTCGGCCGCCTGGAGCAACCGCTGCGGCAAGTAGGGGGACTCGACCCGGATCGTCCAGCCCCTGCGGCGGGCGTGGCAGGTCAGCGCCAGGATGTCGATGTTGATCGCTGCGTCGCAGCCGTCAGCGCGGTCGGCGACCTGGTAGTGATCACGGTGGGCTTCGAGGGCATCGGCCAGGGCCAGGTTGAAGCTCTCCTCATCGCCCTCGACAAGTTGGGAGAAGAGAACGGCGGGCGGTGGGAAGAAGCCCCAGTCCTTGGCCCGCTTGGCCTCATCCAGGGCACGCTCCGTCGCCGGGAGGGGATCCTCACCCCTCAGGTAGTCATGGAGGGCCTCGCGGTACGAGGCGAACGCCGAGCCGTCTTTGCAGACGTAGGTCGGACCGGCGAGCACCTGCGGGGCGAGGTCCTCGCGTACGCCGGTGACCAGCGCGAAGTTCGTGGCGGTCTGCCAGTGGCCGGGGCTCGCTTCCTCGTCTCGGGTGGCCGGGTAGGCGACCGTACGGCCGTCGATGGTCACCTCGGCCTCGGTACCGGGCTCGGCGAGGGCTATGCGGAACAGTGCCGCTCCCAGTTGGGAGGCCAGGCGCAGGTGCGCCAGCTGGACGTCCGTGACATCGGCGGAGTGCGAGGCGCGCGTCTTGAAGAGGATCTCCTGGTCCTGCAGGGCGCTGGCAAGCTGCCATACGGCGGGGCGCTTACCGTCCACCTCGGTGAATGCCTCCCGGGTGTACTGCTCGAACAGGGCCTCGCTCTCCGGATTCAGGGGCTGGGGTGGAATCGGCCGGTCGATGACCACGGGGCCTTCGGCCAGGACAGCGACCGCGTCCGGACGACGGTTGCGGCCTAGACCGCCGACGCGCGGGCCGGGGGTCTCGAACCCGGTGACCAGGGCACGCGGGAGGTAGTCAGTGTCGACCGCCGGAGCCCAGCCCATGTCCCGGTATGCGAGCGCGGCCAGGGCGATCGGCAGGAGTGGGAGGAGGCTGCGCGGCCCGGCAGCTGGGCCGCGCTGTTCGCTGAGGGGGACAAGCAGGTCAGTCAGACCGGTGTCGAACGCCTCCCGATCTCCTGCGGCCAGAGCACGCAGGGTCTGGAGCGCCACGGTGTGCGGCTGGCCGAGCAGGCTCTCGCCGGTCTCCTCCGCTCGGATGCGGATCCGGGCCAGCGCGGCGTCGATCGCGCCGAGCTTGGCCTGCTCGCTCGGCGGATACTCCGCGTCGTCGTCACCGACGTCGCCGATGACCTGGGCCATGAAGCCAGTGACCAGCTCGACGGAAGCGTTTCCCACCGCGTCCTTGCTGAACTTCTCCCGGGCGAAGTGGAAGGCCTCGCCATGCCACTTGGCCTTGTCGGACAGGATCGCGAGGCAGAATGCGTCGATCCATTGTTGAGGGGTGACTCGGTCCCAGGGGTTCTCCTCGCCTCCGGGGTCGTAGCTCATCCCGAAGTTCACGTAGTCGAGCATGACCTGGAAGGAGACGTGCGGGTGGTACGCCGCGTACGCGACGGCGCCGGCCGCGGCCTCGGTGGCATCCTTGAGGACGGCCTTGGCTTCTGGTGTGTCGAGATCGGGCCTCTCGACGGACAGTGCGCCCAGGTAGTCAAGCAATTCCTCTGCGAGCGACTGCCATTCGTACGTGGCTACCGGCCCGGCCTTCGACATGGACCGGACCTGCCCTCCGAGCCGTTTCGCGAAGTCGTCGCGTACTGCCGAGACCGCTGCCCCGCCCACCTTGTGACGCTCGATCCGCACGCCCTGCCCCCTTGATCACTGGTTCGACTTGCAGCGTAGTCGTGGGGGCAGACACTGTGCCGGTGGGACGGCGGTATCGCCGGCTCGGTTCGGTCGCGTTGGTCATCCCGATGCTTGCAGCCGGCACCCCTATGAGGTGCTCTGGCGACTGCGCCTTACCCACCCGCAGATCACCCAGGTCTGGGCGTACGCCTTTGCCGGCCGGCTCATCAATTGGGCAGACGACTTCCTCCGCCTCACCCTGAAAACCGTCTCCCGGCCGCGCGGTGCGAAAGGCTTCGTGGTCCTGCCCCGTCGCTGGAAAGTCGAGCGCACACTCGGCTGGCTGACGAAGGCTCGCCGCAACGTCTGCAGTTTTCGCTGGGGCGGGTATGCCAGGCGACTCGCTGTGGGAGACAATGCCCAGCATGACAACTTGAAGAGCACCGGCCGGGCGGCAGCACTGGCGCAAGGTGGGGACTTGGGACACGGTCTCCGAGGGGGATCGATGGATCTGCGCCGCCTGCGGAACGCCCTTCCGCTCATACCAGTACCGCCTCCATCCGCCTGAGTCCTCCATGTTCGAGCGGTGCGTCGGACTCGCCTGGTGTTCCGGTTGCCGGATCTACTTTGGCAACATGGTGCACGTGCCTCGGAAGCATGTCCTCGTCGATGCCCTCGCTTCGCTTCCCCGCGAGCAACGGGAACGGCTTGCACGTTCAGAAACACGGCTGGTCGATTTCCTCGACCGCCAAACCTGAGACGGCAGCGGCTAACCTCCACCGGACAGCGGGAAGTCGGGAGGGTGCTCCTTCTTCGGCTGCTGCTGCTTGGCGGCCTCAGTGCTGCTTGCCGACCTGACGCACGTCAGGCGGCTTGTAGGCTGCGCGGATGATCGTCCGCTGTGTTCAGATCATCAGTCCCGCGACCGGTGCGGTGGTCAGCGATCACCCAGCCATGCGCATGGGGGTCGAGTACCCCGTTCTGGAAGTGTTGACCACGGCGGACAAGGTGATGCTTCGCATTCCGGAGTCGGTCGACAGCCGGCCTGGGGCCTTCGACAGTCCGGGATTGTGGGACGCGTCAATGTTCACTGTCGTTAGCGACCGTGTGCCCGCTTGCTGGGTTGCTGCGCTGGATGCCGGGGCGTTGAGTCTGGCTCCGCGGGAGTGGCAGCGGCCCGGGTTCTGGGAGGACTTCTTCGACGGGGTGCCGGCCGCCGTCGCCGAATACGACCGGTGCAAGGCCGAGATTCTCGAACAGTGCTGACGCCCGGGTCGGTCCTTTGCCGGGCCGGTAGTTCCGGCCGGCCCGTTCGATGTGGACGCCTAGGGCGAGCCGGGCCAACGCATCGCCGGGGTCGCCGCGCTGCACCTGCGGCGGCAAGTACCCGGGCAGCCGGCGGTCGGACGCCCGCCGGCATCGACTTGGAGCCGAACTCGACGCCGGTGTCCCGCGGGGGGTTCCGGGGACCTGCCTGTTAGGTCGGTTCGAGGGCGCCGGCCACGGAGGCCGCGAGGGCGTGGCCGGGGGAGTCGTCGCGTGGTGGAAAAGAGCACCACTAGGTGTTGCTGGCCATGGAATTGGTGACGGGTCGACCGTGAGGCCGACCGCTGCGGATGTGATATCGAGATATCGTGGTGTGTCGGAGTGTCTGACGAGAGAGGTGGCTCATGGCTGTGACGGCGGGATCGGATTCGGTCGATCTGATCGAGGTGTTCAAGGCCCTTGGGAACCCTGCCCGTTTGCAGATCATGCAGTGGCTGAAGGACCCCGACACGCACTTCAGTGAGTATGAGCCGATCGCGGATCGCCAGTTGGTCGGTGTGTGCGTCACGCACATCCAGGCGAAGTCGGGACTCGCTCAGTCGACCGTCTCCAGCTACATGAGCACGCTTGAGCGGGCGGGACTCGTGTATCCCACCCGGGTGGGCAAGTGGACCCACTATCGGCGCAATGAAGACCGGCTGGCGCAGCTGGTGCGAGCGATCGACACCACCCTCTGATTGACACATCGCAATACGTCGATATGATCTTCTCATGTCGACCTTCGATGCCGCTCCCACCGCCCTGATCGTTCACGCTCACCCTGAGCCCCACTCGTTCAGCACCGCCCAGATGACCACTGCGGCTCAGGCCCTGCGCGATGCCGGGTACCGAGTCGACGTCCTCGACCTCTACTCCGACGCCTGGGCCCCGACCCTCGCCCGCGAGGAGTTTGCACTGGTAGAAGGCCACTTCAAGCCGCAGGCCGAACAGATGCGCGCGGTCAAGAACGGGACACTCGACGCGGCCGTCAAGGCCCATCTTGATCGGCTGCTCGCCGCTGATCTGCTCGTCCTGTCGTTCCCGATGTGGTGGTTCTCGCTGCCGGCCATCCTCAAGGGATGGGTGGACCGGGTCTTCGTGATGGGCGGGGTCTTCGGCGGGGACTACGGGCTTTTCGGCGACGCGGCACTCGCCGAGAAGCGAGCGATGCTGTTGTTCACGACTGGCGGGCCCAGTGAGTCGTTCCGGCCCGGTGGCGCCTTCGGTTCGATGGACGACTTCCTGTTCCACATCCACCGCGGGATGCTGGAGTTCGTCGGCTTCCAGGTCCTCGACCCCGTGGTCACCTACGGACCGGCCCGCATGACCGACCAGGAACGAACAGCGGCGTTGGACGTGGTCGGAGAGACGGTCGCGCTCATCGCGGCGGAATCGCAGACCGCCGTTCGCTGACCCCGGCGTCGACGGAAGCCAGGAAACTCGGATATGTCGCACCACCCGCCGCAACCGATCTGCGCACGATCCTCGGCGACGCCGCCTTCCGCACTTTCACGGACGGGCAACTGCCGGCGGGCCTGGTCAACGAGGCGGCGCGCCGAGTCCTCACCGGCATCGGGATGCCAGAGCTGCAGGAGAGCGGTCTGGGTATCGCAGCGCACCGCGACGGCTTCCTGGCCGAGTTCTCGTGGCCCGAGGCAGGCGATGAGCCCGAGAGCGAGGGGCCGTTCTTCCGGCTCGGCCGGTGGATGGGAGGCACCGTCGTCCTGGACGGGACCGGCGGCCAGGTTCTCCGCGTACCCGCTAACGACGACGGTCCGGACGGTGTGCTGGTTGCCGCCTCGCTCGAGGGCTTTCTCACCATGGTGGCGCTGTGGCTCGTCGGCCTGCGTATTCACGCCACGGTGGACGGGGACGACGAGCGGTATGCCCTGCGCGTCAACATCCGCGATGAACTGTGGATGATCGATGAGGTCGGGGGGATGTCCGAAGCCTGGATCTATCTGCTGGAGAACGAGTGACCGTGCTTCGTCAGGGCGCGCCAAGGGAATAAAGCCGGACCCCTTCGCCCCTTCGGGCGGGGGCGGCTTGGCGACCAACCGGTACACAGGACCCACTTGGTGGCCTGCGGGGCGTGACGGGCGGCAACCAGACGGTCGTCTCCCTGTGCGAGGCGCCGGAGGTGCAGGGCAGCTCCCGGATCATGTGCCTGCACCAGGTGGAACGTCAGGGATCCACGTCGTCAAACCGAGGGCCCTGAATGCTTATGTAGCCTGTCGCTCGCTTCGAACAGGATGAGGGGGCTGAAGGTGGACACCGAGCGTCATCATGCTGCGATCCAGCTGCCTGAGGGTTCCTGGTGGGACTGGGAAGTCATCGCCTGGGACACCAGCCAGGTTCGGTTGGCCGCCGGCTACGACCTCACGTACCACCATGGCTTGGAGCTGGTCTTCGGCGATCCGGCCTTCGTCAGCTGTCCCTCGATGTTTCACGATCCGGTCTTCCGCGCGCCGGCGGCTGAGGAGTGGTTGAGAGTCACCCGTCAGCTTGGTGAAAGACCGTCCGTTCTGGTCGCCTTCGAAGCGGACGCGAACGGGCAGGAGCCGACCTCCTGCCTCATCGCCGCGGAACGGTTGGAGATCGTGCACGAGAACGTTCTGCGGTACTGGCGGGAGGACATAGCGCCCGGTCAGCGCCTCGCCCCGTGGGTGCGGCCGCCGGGGTTGGCGGGTGAGCACTTCACTTGACGGAGCAAGCAGCAGAGTTGGCGGGTGTGTTGTCCACGGCGCCTGCCCTCGCAAATCCGCAGGTCCGGGGCGCCGGAGGCGTTGTACGGTGGTCCTGTGGGGAACGTATTCGGTGGTGGGGAAAAGAGTCTGTACCTGTCCAACGGCGGCACAGAGGTGTTCATCGACGTGCTGATGCTTGCGGTATCTGATCTTGCTGATGACGTGTGGGACTACCGCTTCGCGGCTCTTCTGACACTGCAGGACCAGAACGTGATGGGGCGAGGGGCTGTCGGATTCGCCCTGCAAGACATCGCATGGGGCACCACTCCGCGGGGACGTGCCCGGTCGAAGGACTTCGTGCTGCGCGCCACCACACTCGCGTTGAGCCGCCACCGCTGGAGCGAACTGGGTTACGACCCTCCCTTCGCCCGTGACCACCTTTACCAGTTCACAGCCATGGTCGAGACCTTCGTACCGGCCGACGACGCTCATCTCGTCGGAGAGTTCCCCGCACCGGACGAACGTGCGCTGGCCTCATGCTCACAACACCGGATCCTTAGCGCGCTCCCGCACTGGGAAGGGTGCTTCCTCTGCAACAAGCCAAGACAATCTTGAGCGGTGACTTGGCGAGGTTCAGCTCCGAGACGTCTCACGCATCGCCGCTGCCATCCTGGGTTCTTCGGCCCATGCGGTCACCGTCGTCCTTCCGGCCGCCGCGGCCGACCACGGCCGCCACACGCCGGCCCCGCACCGTTCGGCGGTGGTGCTCGGCGCCATTCAGTACCGCCACGGCCACTGACCTGCACTGACCGGTGAGTGAGACCTGGTCACTCTCACCAGCCAACGGGTTGCCCCGCAGGTCCCGTGCCTGCGGCGCATCGCCGCGCCGCAGGGCCCGGGAACAGGTGGTCGGGGGAGAGCGCGGCAGGGAGGTTGGCCCTCTGGTGTCGCTCCGCCTCGTGGACCGTGACGGCGCACCGCTCCTTGCCGTCCTCAGCGCAGGCAAAGTGGAACAGGCCCGGCTCCCGCCAGACCTTGAGGGCGCGGTGCCGCGCGAGAGCTCGGTGCCTGGGTGAGTCAGTCGGACGGGGTCGAAGCCCGGCCGGCGGGCCGACTCGAAGGCGAAGCTCCAGCCGTCCCGGGCGCCGATCCGGCCATGGGGCCGCGGCGCTCCTGCCGCCATGAGTACGGGAGATCCCAGAATCCGTCTCGCTCGCCACCGGCTCCAGCGGGCCGGTGCCGAACCGCTTGTCCGGCTCCTCTGGGTGTATGCCCTCCACCAGGACGAACCGGTACGCGTCCCTGCGCAGTTCACCCCTGGGGTGCCAATGGGGCAGCCACCCGAGCCCGCCGCTCACCGTCTCCGCCTCGGCGGCCGGCGCGGGCATCACCTCCGTCTGACCGGCCCGGGGTGTGATCAGCAGCTGCCGGCCCCGCTCGCACCGAGGCCGGTTGCAGACAGGCGGCGGTCGCCCGCGTTCCGGCACACCGGAGCCACTCAGCGCAGTACGGCCGCCAGCAGGTCGGTGCCCAGCGCCGTCAGGTCGGGCAGATTGAGGGTGTAACGGACGTAACGACCCTGCCGCCGGGTCGTGAGCAGGCCCGCGCGGCGCAGGACAGCGAGGTGACGGGAAACCTCCGGGGGTGAAAGTTCCCAGGTGTGGGCCAGCTCACCGGTGGTGTGCGGGCCGCGGGCCAGGGTGCGCAGCAGCCGCAGCCGTACCGGATGTGTGAGTGCCTCCAGCCGTAGTGTGACCGTTTCCAGCGAAACCGGCTCTGACGGACTCGGCTCGGCCACGGGGTACTGCACCACCGGCTGCCATCCGGGCGCGTGGACCGCCACCAGGTGCGGGCGGCCGAAGACACTGGGGATGAAGGTGACCCCGGTGCCGTGGGCGGCGGTCGCCTTGTCCTGCAGCTTGTCCACGATGATGCAGTCGCCGTCCGGTGCCAGGGTGACCGCGCCGGAGACCGATGCGAGTGCCGCCCCGATGCCCTGGCGCTTCAGCAGGTCGTTCTTCAGGCGCAGGTCGGTGGCGAGCTGCACGGTGACGCCCGTCCAGGCGGCGTCGAAGAAGGCCTCGGCGCACTGTTCGAGGGTGTGGCGCACCCGCGCCCGTACGGCGGCCGGGTCCGCGAGCAGCCGTTCCGCGAAGGCCTCTTGCCGCGCGCCGCGGGCCTGGGCCAGGTCCAGGGCCCGCTCGCGCGCAGTCGCGTCGGTGAGCGGCGACGGCGCGGCGAAGTGGACGCGGTTGCCGCCGCACGTGGTGACGAGCGCGGCGGTCACATACGTCTCGTCGTCGATCCGGTCCACATCGTCCAACTCCTGGGCGAGGGTCGGCCGAGGCCGGGCGGGGAGCAGGAAGTCGGCTTGTGAGGAACGCCAGAGGAACTCCGCCTCCCGCAACCGCTCGGCCGGCTCCGGCCGCAGCCCGGCCCAGACATCCCCGGCCCAGCCGGCGAGCTGCGGATGATGCCCGGGTTCGGCCAGCACGTGCAGCATCGCGGTCAGTTCGGCCAGCGGGGAGGCGGCGAACCGCAGTCGCTCGGACGGCAGGCCGCTGATGTCGATGCGCAGCGTCATCCCTTCATCATCGCTGGCCGGACGACCGGCGGCGGCGTCGATTGACGGTGTCCGTCAACCGACGTGGCCGGCCCGGCGGCCGAACGCACCGTTGCCGCCATGGCAACCACCACCAAGATCCAGCCCCGCGCCCTCGTCCGTGCCTCCGGAGGCCCCCGCTATGCCGTCGCCCTGGCCGTGGACGCGCTCGGCACCGGCCTGCTGCGGCCCTTCCTGCTCCTCTACGGGGTGACGGTCCTGAGGCTGTCCGCGCCGGCCACCGGCATCGCCATGACGGTCGGCGTCGTCGTGGGTCTGGTGTGCATGCCAGCGGTGGGCCGATGGCTGGACCGCGGCGCACGCAGCACGGTCGTGGCAGCGTCGATGCTGGTGCGGGTGCTGGGCGTGGCGCTGCTGCTGGCCACCCCGGCGGGGCACGTCTGGCTGTTCGCTACGGCGGCGCTCCTCCTCGGCATCGGCAACCAGGCATGGCCGGCCGCCCACGCGGCTCTCGTGGCCACGGTCGCCCACGGCCGGGAACGCGACGCCGCTCTCGCGGGAGGCCGCGCCCTGCGCAACGCCGGCCTGGGCGTGGGCGCGCTCCTCGCCACCGCATGCCTGGCGGGCGGTACCGCCGCGTTGCAGGCGCTGGCAGCGGTCACCGGGCTCGCCTATCTCGCTGCGGCGGCCCTGGCGTGGTCGGTCCACCTGCACGCGTGTCCGGCCGCTGCCCCGGCCAAGGACGGGGACGACGGGCCCGCTCCCCGGATGCGCGCGCTGCTGGCCGCCAACGTGGTCTACGTCTTCTGCCTCAACGTCCCCGAAATCGCGCTCCCTCTGGTCCTGGTGACACAGTTGCACGCATCCCCGGTGTGGTCGGCAGCCATCTTCGTGGCCAACACGGTGCTGGTGGTCACCCTGCAGGTGCCGGTCACCGTCCTGATGTCCCGCTTCTCCCGGCGGACCGTGCTGGCCCTCGCCGGCGTGGTACTCACCGCGTCCTACCTCGGCTTCCTCGCGGCCACCTCACTGGGACACGGCGGGGCTGCCCCGGCCGTCGCCACGGTGTCCGTGGTCTGCACCATCGGCGAGATCATCTATGCCGGCAGCGCCACCGCGCTCGTCACCGCCCTCGCCCCGGCCCATGTCCTGGGACGCACCCTCGCCCGCTTCGAGCTCTCCACGGGCTTAGGTCTCGCCGTCTCCCCGGCGGTCATTACCGCTCTCGCACCCCACGGCCCGGCCGCCCTCTGGGGCAGCCTCGCCGCTGCGACGCTCCTCTCCGCCTCCGCCGTTGCCACCGAGAAGGATCAAGGAACGCGACTCAGCGGTTCCTGCCGCGGGTGACCCCGTGTGGCGATTGAGCAGGCGTGTCGTTGCGCACTGCTTTCGCGACGCAGGCAGCCGGGGGTGTCGCATTCCGAGACCATCGATGTGATGCGTATCACTCTCTGGGTGCCTCGGGTCGGGCATGCGCGATCATGATCCGAATGGACGCTCGTTCCCTTGGTATCGCTGATCTGGTCGAAGTCCCGTCCGTGGCGGTCGTAGTCGACGTCATGCGCGCTTTCACCGTGGCTGCCTGGGCCTTTGCCCAGGGGGCGGAAAAGATCGTTCTTGCTGAGTCGCTGGACGAAGCCCTGGCGCTCAAGACTCGCCACCCGGATTGGGTGGCGCTCAAAGACGGTCCGCCCGCGCCCGGGTTCGACACCGTCAACTCGCCGGGTCTGCTGCGGTCTCTTGACCTTGGCGGACGGACCGTTGTGCAGAAAACCACGGCAGGGACGGTCGGCGCCCTTGCGGTCAAGGAGGCGTCGCTGGTGCTGTGCGCCAGCTTCGTGGTGGCGGAGGCAACGGCTCGGCTCTTGCGGACACGCGAGTGTGACAGTGTCACGTTCGTGGTCACTGGCGAGGACGGGCACGCCGATGAAGATCTGGCGTGCGCTCAATACATCGCTCGGAGAGCCACCGAGACGGGGACGGATGCTGCTGAGTTCCTCCGCCGCGCTGCCGAGTCACGCGCCGCCGCCGAACTGGCCGAGGGTGTGCGTCAAGGAGTCCATCCTGATGACGTCGCACTCTGTCTTGAGCTCGACCGGTTCCCCTTTGCCATGGTGGCGACCTTGGAGGACTCGCTTATGGTCCTCCGTCCGTGCGCCGTGCCTTCGCTGACCGACGAGGCTTCGATCTGATCGCTGGTGAGGTCCCACTCTCGCCATGCGAGAACCAGCATCCGGTCGGGTATGCGGCATCAGGCCTCGCTGACGTTGAGGGCGATCACCTGGCAGCCGAAGGTCCTGGCCGGGTACCGGGCGGGCCCGCCGTATCCGGACCCCAGGTCCAGCACGGTGGCCCCCGGCGCCAGGGTCCTCGCCGCCCCGGACGACGTCGTAGAACGTGTCGACATCGTGAGTCTCGTAGTAGCCGCTCGTGGCGTTCTCAGGACACGCGCCGTCCTCGTACGGCATGGGTTCTGCCCCCTCGCTCGGTGATGACCGGCTGGCCAGGGACTCAGCCTCACCTCCCGCACTGTCCCGCCGTAGAGAGCAAACCAGCCACCGTCCGACGCCAGGGAGCCCACGCGGCCCAACGCATCTCTCCATGCGATTCGCCCAGCCGCTTCCTCCGTGGTTCCGTTCGGGGCTTCGTCGTCTCCCGGTTGCCGGCGTGACCGGCCCGGCGGTGCGCCCGCACCGCCTGAACGCTCTGCTCCAGAGCAGCCATCAGGTCTACGGGTGCGGTTCGATGAACGACAGGCTCTGCGCCGCTACGAGCTGCGGCAGGGGAGGGGCGGCGCGGCGAATGTCCCGGTTCTGGCGTACCCCCTCCGGCCCGCCGTCGGGTCGGCGAAGACCAACGCGTCCAGCCGGCGGGGACAGTCCTCTTCCCGCGCGAGCCGTGCGGCGACCTCGGCGACGGCCCGTTCGTCGGCCTGGTGCAGAGCGGACCGGGTGATCGTCTCGACCTGGGCCGCGGTCGGCGGCTCGATCAGGCCCCGCGCATCTGCCACAGCAGCTCAGCCCGCACCTGCTCCTCGCGGCGTTGGTCGTGCCCGATCACGTCCACCAGATGCGAGACGAGCTTGACCAGGTCGGTCTTCGTATACTCGTCCAGGTCAGGGTTGTGAGTTGACTGTCACCGGGTGTATCTGCGGATGCGATAGCGCAGCCCGGACGTCGAGGACTGCCAGCCTTTGTCCTCGGCGACTTTCCACGTCGGGTCCGGTATCGGGGCGTAGGTGTCGCCGGACACCGTCGAGTCGACTTCAGTCACCGAAAGCATCGTGGCGTATCCCAGGGCGGCACGATAAACTTCCCCGCCACCGATCACCCATGCCTCAGCAGGGGCGGCTGGCTCCAACGGCTCGGTTGCGAGTTCCAGAGCCTGGGCGATGGAACCGGCACGTTCCGCGCCGTCGACCAGCCATCGTGGATCGCGAGTCACCACGATGTTGCGCCTGCCCGACAGCGGCCGGAATCGCGGAGGCAGCGAATCCCATGTTTTGCGCCCCATTACCACTGGACAGCCCAGGGTGGTTGCCTTGAAATGCGCCATGTCCTCAGGCAGTCGCCACGGAATCGCGTTGTCCGCGCCGATCACGCCACCGAGGGTCTGCGCCCAGATCAGCCCGACGTTCATACCGCGACCGGGGCCTTGATGGCCGGGTGGTGCTGGTAGTCGAGCACCTCGACATCGGCGTAGGCATAGTCGAAAAGCGAGTCGGCTTGGCGCAGACGCAACCCGGGAAACTCGAACGGGGTGCGCGAGAGCTGCTCGGTCACCTGCTCGACGTGATTGTCGTAGATGTGGCAGTCGCCGCCGGTCCAGATGAAGTCGCCCGGCCTGAGGCCTGCCTGCTGCGCCACCATGTGCGTGAGCAGGGCATAGCTGGCGATGTTGAACGGGACGCCGAGGAACAGGTCCGCGCTGCGCTGGTACAGCTGGCAGGACAGCTTGCCGTCGGCGACGTAAAACTGGAAGAAGGCGTGACACGGCGCAAGTGCCATCTTGGCCAGCTCGGCGACGTTCCAGGCGGAGACAATCATCCGACGGGAGTCCGGGTCGCGGCGCAGAGTGTCGAGAACCTCGCTGATCTGGTCGATGTGCCTGCCGTCCGGGGCGGGCCAGGAGCGCCACTGTGCGCCGTAAACCGGACCGAGTTCGCCGCTCGCGTCGGCCCATTCGTCCCAGATGGTGATGCCGTGCTCACGCAGCCAGCCGACGTTCGAGTCGCCACGCAGGAACCAGAGCAGCTCGTACACGATGGACCTGAGATGCACCTTTTTGGTGGTGACCAGCGGGAACCCCTGCGAGAGGTCATAGCGTAGTTGATGCCCGAAGACACTTCGGGTGCCGGTGCCCGTCCGGTCGGCTTTGGCCGTCCCGGAAGTGAGCACCAGCCGCAACAGGTCTTCGTACTGGGTGTCTGCCACGGCCGTCGAGTCTACTGGCCACCTACGAGGAGCACTCGACGGCGTGTCTCCCCCGTACGCCGGGGCACCAGTGGGCGGCTCAGGCCCGGCGGCGGGCGGCGGGGTCGCTTCGGCGACGTGACGGGCGACAGCGTCGACTCCGGGGCGGGCATACCGTTCCACGGAGCGGACGGAGGCGTGCCGGGAGCGGGCAAGCAGCATCGGAGTGGACGTACCGCCCTCGGCGTGGTGTGTCAGAGCACTGTGACGAAGCCGGTGGAGTGTCCAGCCGTCCAGGTCCTCGATGTCCTCGGGTGAGACGAGCGGGTTGTCCGGCAGCCGGGTGTTCTCCTCGAAGATCTCATCGGCCCGGCGATACGACAGACGGGCCCGGCCGGTCTCCGGGCACACGTCGAGGGTTGGCGTTCCGGCGGGGGCCTTGCGGTCGGGGAGGAACAGCGGGCCGCGGGTACGGCGGGCGATGAGGCGGGGCAGGAGCTGGGCGGTGCCGGACTGCCAGTGAATCCACTCGGTCGCCCCGCCCTTGGCGGTGATCCTGCCGCGCTTGTTCTGCGGGTACAGGTCTTCCACGTGGAGGCACAGCACCTCGTCGGCCCGTGCGGCGGCCTCGTAGAGGATCTTCCACTGCGTCTTCTCCCGGAGGGCGACGTCCAGGCGCCACAGGGCGGCGATCTGGTTCTCCGCCACGGCCCTGGTGCGGTCCGGCGGCGCCGGCCAGCTCGGCCAGCACCTCCGGCAGCGCCGGGTCGTCGATCGCGGCGACGGGGAAGAGGGGCGGCTTCGCGCCCCGGCGGGCAGGTGAGGTTGGCGCCGGTTCGCCGGCGAACATCCCCCCACGTCGTCAGCGAGATCCGGTAGATCCGCGCGGAGCACTTCTCGATGCCCGCACCGGTGAGGTACCGCTCGACCGCCGCGGTGTACGACGTCGGCGGAGCGGACAGAGGCACCACCCGGGCGCGCGGCAACCGGTGAATCCGCCGACGTCCTGCGTGAGCGGCTGCGCGGCTGCGCCACTCTCTTGGCCGACGATGCCGACGCCTATGCCGCCATGCAGCCCGATGGCCGCCCCAAAAACATCGCGGCCAACACCGTCCGGCACGCCCGCGCCCTGGCCGAAGAATCCGGCGAGGGCGCCGACCCGGCCGCTTGGCTGCGCCTGACGGCCAAGGCCGTGGACTACACGGCCCGTTACGCGGCCACCGCCCGCAAGGTGCGGGACCAGTAAGCGTCCCGGCTCGCGCGGCGCGGAGGTCCATGCCGGGCGGGTCGGGGCACCGCGGTCTGTGCGATCTGGCACGGCCGCACACGGTCCGCCCGCCGTCGGCGGCGGGCGGACCACGACCCGAAGAAGGAACGCTTCATGGACGACCTGCCCTTCGAGACAGGCGACACGCTTGTCCGCCACGGCGTGCTCACCGAAGGCGGTCTACGAGCTGTTGCGGGACTCTGCGGCCATGCGCGTCGCCGTGACGATTCGGGCCGGAACCTGCGGCATCGGCCAGGCGATGCCGGCCGGGTCGGTGGCCCGGGTGAGGGGTGTGCGGCTAGCGTGCGATCTCGCGTACAGCGCCCTTGTCGGCGGACTGGGCCAGGGCCGCGTAGGCGCGCAGGGCGGTGGAGAGGGGGCGGTCGCGTTCCCGGGGCCAGTAGCCTTCTCCCTGCTCCAGGCGGGTGCGCCGGGCGGCGAGTTCCGGGGGCGGGACGTGCAGATGGAGCGTGCGGGCGGGGATGTCGACGGTCACGGTGTCGCCGTCCTCGACAAGTGCCAGGGGGCCGCCGGCCGCGGCCTCGGGGGAGACGTGTCCGATGGCCAGGCCGGAAGTGCCGCCGGAGAAACGGCCGTCGGTGACCACCGCGCAGGACCCGGCAAGGCCCCGGCCCTTGAGGTAGGCGGTGGGATACAGCATCTCCTGCATGCCGGGGCCGCCGCGCGGGCCTTCGTAACGGATGACGAGGACGCTGCCGGGGGTCACCCGCCCGGCGAGGATCGCTTCCGCCGCTTCTTCCTGGGACTCGGTGACCACCGCGCGCCCGGTGAAGACCTCGAGGCCGTCGGGGACTCCAGCGGATTTCACCACGGCACCGTCGGGCGCCAGGTTGCCGCGCAGCACGGCAAGACCGCCTTCGGCGGAGTGCGCGTGCGACACGTCCCGGATGCAGCCGTTCGCGCTGTCCAGATCGAGAGAGTGCCAGCGGGCCGACTGGGAGAACGCCGTCGCGGAGCGCTCGCCTCCAGGGGCGGCGTGGAAGAGGTCGATCGCCTCGGGCGCCGGTGCGGGCCCGCGGACGTCCCAGGCGGCGAGCCAGTCGGTGAGCGAGCCGGCATGGACGGCGTGGACGTCCTCGTGGAGCAGTTCGGCGCGGTGGAGTTCACCGAGCAGGGCGGGAATGCCGCCGGCCCGGTGGACGTCCTCCATGAGGTACGTGCCGTTGGGGGCGACCTTGCACAGGCAGGGCACCTCGCGGGAGCGGGCCTCGATGTCGGCAAGGGTGTAGCCGAGGTCTGCTTCGCGGGCGGCGGCGAGCAGGTGCAGGACGGTGTTGGTGGAGCCACCCATGGCCAGGTCGAGCGCCATGGCGTTGTCGAAGGCGTGCCGGGAGGCGATCGCACGGGGCAGCACGGAGGCGTCGTCCTTGCCGTAGTGGCGTGCGGCGAGTTCCACGACGGTGCGGCCGGCCTGCTCGTACAGGGCCCGGCGGGCCGTGTGGGTGGCCAGCGTGGAGCCGTTGCCGGGCAGGGCCAGGCCAAGTGCTTCCAGGAGGCAGTTCATGGAGTTGGCGGTGAACATGCCCGCGCACGAACCGCAGGTCGGGCAGGCCGACTCCTCGATGCGGGCCATGTCGGCGTCGGACACGTCGGTGTTGACGGCCTCGGACATGGTGGTGACAAGGTCCAGGCGGGTGCGGACCGTGCCGTCGCTCAGCACGGCCCGTCCGCCCTCCATGGGGCCGCCGGAGACGAACACGGTGGGGATGTTCAGGC
The DNA here is from genome assembly GCF_040651455.1 of Streptomyces sp. NPDC048483. Lineage (NCBI taxonomy): Bacteria > Bacillati > Actinomycetota > Actinomycetes > Kitasatosporales > Streptomycetaceae > Streptomyces > Streptomyces sp. NPDC048483. Next base: position 80,709 of record NZ_JBEZJZ010000020.1, on the reverse strand, counting down.
GCAGGGCGGCCATCAGCATGCCCGGGGTGATCTTGTCGCAGTTGGAGACGCAGACCAGGGCGTCGGCGCAGTGCGCCTGGACCATGTACTCGACGGAGTCGGCGATCAGGTCGCGCGACGGCAGCGAGTAGAGCATTCCGGCGTGCCCCATGGCGATCCCGTCGTCGATCGCGATGGTGTTGAACTCCCGAGGGATCCCGCCAGCCGCCCGCACCGCCTCGCCGACGATGCGTCCCACCGGCTGCAGATGGGTGTGCCCCGGCACGAACTCGGTGAAGCTGTTGGCGACCGCGACGACCGGTTTGACGCCGATGTCCTCGCCGGGGACGCCGGAGGCGCGCATCAGGGCGCGCGCCCCGGCCATGTTCCGTCCGTGGGTGACTGTGTGTGATCTCAGCTGTGGCATGCCCTGATACTCACGCGGTGAGCGGACCGGGCGAAGACGCCCTCACTGCTAGTACTCCCACTACCAGCACATACGCTGACCGGATGGACACGGTGGCACACAGACGGGCGGAGCTGGGCAGCTTCCTGCGCGCCCGACGCACGCATCTGGACCCGACCGCTGTGGGGCTGCCTCCGGCAGGCCCGCGCCGCCGCGGCGGGCTGCGCCGCGAGGAGGTCGCGACCCTCTCCGGGGTCAGCGCCACCTGGTACACCTGGCTCGAGCAAGGCCGCGACATCCAGCCCTCCCGCCAGGTCCTCGACGCCCTGGCCCGCACCCTGCGCCTCACCGCCGCAGAGCATTCCTACGTCCTGTCCCTCGCCGGGTACGCCGCCTTGTCCGCGCCCGCCGAACCGGCCGAACCGGCCGCGCCCGCCCATGTGCAGCGGCTCCTGGACGCGCTGGCCGGCTTCCCCGCGTACGCCATCGCCCCCGACTGGACGATCACCGCCTGGAACACCGCGTACCTCGGCCTGTACCCGAACGTGGCCGCCGCCGCGCCCGGCGAACGCAACCTGCTCTGGCTGGTGTTCACCGACCCGTACGTCCGTGGCCTGCTGCCCGACTGGGAGACCACCAGCCGCCGCTTTCTCGCCGAATTCCGTGCCGAAGCCGGGCCCCGCCTGGGCGACCTGGCCCAATCTCCCGCCATCCAGCGCCTGTTGGAGGCCAGCGAGCCCTTCCGTGACGCCTGGCGGGACCATCACATCGAGGGGTTCGCCTCCCGCGAGCGAGTGTTCCACCACCCGACATCCGGGGTGCTGCGTTACGAGCACCACCGACTGGCCCCCGCCGACCACCCCGGCCTGCACATCGTCCTCTACACCCCGGTCGACAGGTTGATGGGGCCGAATCGGGCTGCCTGGGTGCCTGCTGGTCGACAATGAAGCCCCGGAGCGGTGGCCCCTCGGGGGACGCACGGGTCGGCGGGTCGCAGTGTTCTGAGGTGGCCCCGGGCCCGCTGCTCGCGTCCTGCCTGCTCACGGTCGGGACTCCGTCGGAGCGGCGAGGTGTCGACGATCGGGCGCATCGAACGACGTCGATGTCGAGCCGCCGGCGGCTGCGATGCGGCGTTCATTTCCAGCCTCTCGTTGGTGTCGTCGGTGTCGTCGGTGTCGTTGGAGAGGCGGCCTCAGTTGTGGACCAGGCACAGCACCTCGCGCCGCGGAGCCTTCGCGCGCATCGCCTCAATGAGCGTCTGGAGCTGCGGCCGGTCGGTGGTCTCGCCTACATCTTGCACGGCACCGTCATCGTCGCCTCGATCCGACTCTGGCTCCGCTCATGGTCCGCCGACTGGCTACTTGTCCGCGCCCGCAGCCGACGGCGGTACCTCGAGGACGAAGAAGAGGAAGGCGATTTTGGTCGAAAGGGCATGGAAGTCGTCGGGGAACAGTTCACGGGCGGCCGGGTCGGGCTGCGGCTCGCTGATGACGGCAAGGCGGAAGCCGGCGGTGGTGAAGGCATCGGTCATCGCGTGCAACGGCCTGCGCCAGAAGCTCAGCGGGACGGACTGCCCGTTGAACGTGAACTCGCAGGTATAGCTGGTGGTTGCGGAGTAGTCGGGCCGAGGGTCCTGGATCGCGTAGTCCACGAAAGGGTGCTGCACCGACGCGATCAGCCGGCCGCCGGGCCTGAGCACTCGCCGCATCTCGGCCAGCGTCGGCCCCCAGTCCTCCAGGTAGTGGAGCACCAGCGACGCGACCACGTCGTCGAACGCGCCGTCGGCGAACGGCAGGGGGTCGCTCAGGTCGACCACGTGCAGGGCCTCGTCGGCACCGAGCCGCCGCCTGGCTAACGCCAGCATCCCGGCGCTGGCGTCGATGCCGGTGACGTCGGCACCGCGGTCGCGTAGTGCAGCGGACAGGGGGCCCGAGCCGCAGCCGGCGTCCAGGATCCGACGGCCGGCCACGTCTCCGGCGAGGGCTATCATCGCGGGCCGCTCGTAGTACGCGTTCAGGAGGTTGTTCTCGCTGTCCGCCGAGTACGCCTCGGCGAAGCTGTCGTAGTCATTCGCCCGGGCCTGATCTGCAGGCTGGGCGAGGGTCTCGGGCATGTCGGTTACTCGGTCCATCGGCGCAGCCTAGTGTTCACATGATCTGCCGGACAGAACCTGGCCAGCGACCAGGGAACGTACCCTGCGCACACGTGGGGGCGGCCCCGTGCGCGTGATCATCCATGAACCCGGCGGCACCGAGGACACCCCGCCGACGGCGAGACGCTCGTCGCGAGGCAGCTGAGGCCGCGGAGGTGGGTCATGGCGGCGCGTCACTTCCCGTCCAACTCACCGCTGGTGGCCGTATCGCGGTGGTTCTCGGTCGGGAAGAAGATCGTGCTCACCAGGTGGGGGCGGCGGCCGGGGGTGGGCCCGTTGGCCGCGCGTGACGCGAAGGAATGACGCCACTCGCTGATCATCTCGGTGAGTTCGTCGGGGCTGAGCCAGAGGGTGCCTTGCCGGTAGCCCACGGAGTCGGCGAACGGGTCGGCTCCCGGCCGGTCGAGGTAGGTGTTGAACTCGGCGAGCAGGGCGGCCATGGCGGAGGCGAAGCCTCGACGATGGTCGTCCAGAGACATTGACGCGCCCGCCTCAGGCTCGATCGCCATCCGGTCTCGGCGCAGCCGGTAACGCCGCTCGACCGCACCGCGTACCCGCCGCTCTTCCGCCACCTCCAGCACTCTGCCCTCGGCCAGCAGCCCGACGTGCCGGTACACGGTCGTCTTGGGGACATCGGGCAGTACCGCGCACAACTCGGCGGCGGAGCGGGCCCGCTCACCGGACATGGCGTGGGTGATGCGTAGCCGCACCGGGTGCAGCAGCAGGTCAAGGATGTCCATCTCTCAATGGTCCCACATCTGCTACCTTTCCCAAAGTTGGGAATGTACGTGTGAAGGGGGCAGGGGAATGACCACAGACACCTCGCCGACGTCGGCCCGGTTAAGCATCGAGGCGGTGCGGCCGCTGCGCACTCTGGACCCGGACGGGCCGCAGGAGGACCTGACATGGCTGGATGAGGCGATCGGCGACGCGAAGGTGGTGGCGATCGGTGAGAACGCGCACTACCACCGCGAGTCGTACCTGCTGCGCCACCGCCTGACGCGGTACCTGGTCGAGCAGCACGGGTTCGGCGCCTACGCGATGGAGTCGGGATTCGTCGAGGGATGGCTGGCCGACGACTGGGTCCGCGGCGGCCAGGGCCGGCCCGGTCACGTCTTGGCGAACGGCATGACGTCGCTGATGGGGCTGTGGACCGAGATGGGGGCCCATCTGGAGTGGATGCGGCAGCACAATCTTGATGCCGCCGGGCCGGTTGGCTTCTACGGCATCGACCTGTCCGGTTCGAATGTCTCCCTGCTGCCCGGCCTGGATGCCGTCATCGCCTACCTCGCACATGCGGATCCTGAGTTCGAGATGGATCCGAGGATCCGGGAGACCGCCTCGGTCTTCGCGGCGCCGTCCGCATTTTCCCTTTCCCAGGCCGTCGCCGCCTACGGACAGCTCGCGCCTGAGCAACGGGATGCGTTGACGGCAGGACTGGCCGAGCTCACCGCGCGGATGGAGGGACGGCGCCTGGACTACCGGCAGCGTACGACTGCCGACACCTACGAGCGTGCGCTGCGCTCGCTGCGCCTGACCGTCGCCATCGACGCGATTGCCCGCGCGATGGCCTGTGGCGACCAGGACAGCCTGTTCTCCAACCGCGACGCTGCGATCGCGGACACCGTCGAATGGATTCTGCGCCGGGAGGACCGGATCGTTCTGGCCGCCCACAATGGCCACGTCCAGCGTCGGCCCGCCCTCCTGCCAGGAATGCCCCCGGCGGCGACGATGGGCATGCACCTGGCCGACCGGATCGGCGAGGACTACCTGGTCATCGGCATCACCAACGGCACAGGTCAAACGCTCAACACCGGAGCCGACTTCTACGATGGCAAGCTCTTCACCGACCTGGAGCCGCCCCGGCCCGGCAGCCTCGACGCGCTCATGTCCGCCAGCTCCGACGGGCCCTTCGCCACCGACCTGCGGCGGCTGTCGCCGACCGACACCGAGGCCGTTCGGGCCGTCTCCGAGCAGCGTCTCGGCGCTCTCTACTGCGACGTGAGGCCCCTGGACGCCTACGACGTCATCGTCCACCTCCCACAGGTCACTGCAGCCGAACCCGACGCCGCCGCTCTCGCCGACTCACCCCACGACGTACAGCAGGCATTTTCCCAGTGGACACCATGACGCCTGCGCCAATGGCCGCCACACCCCGAGCCCAGACGGACCGGGCCCTGGACCGCCGGGCCCACAGCTTGGCCCCGACCCCGTGCCTCCACCTCCTCCGCGTCCCGAGGCACCTGCCGGCGGAGCGCAGCTATTCCTCACGTGCGCTGTTCCTCGGCTCTGGCGGGGCCGGCCGGCCGGGTGACGGCACCGGCGTCTTCGACCCACATCAGCGCGGTCGCTTCCACCGCGACGCGGCCCCCCCCCGACGCCCGGGGCGACTCAGGCGCGCATGCCGCCGTCGACGCGGAGGACCGTGCCGGTGACGTAGGACGAGCGGTCGCTCAGGAGCCAGGCGGCGGCCTGGGCGATCTCTTCCGGATCGGCGGCGCGGCCCAGTGGGGTCTGGGCGTTGAGCTGTTCGATGGTGCCGGGGGACTTCTCATCCCACTCGTGCAGCAGCTCGGTGAGCGTGGTGCCGGGCGCGATGGCATTGACGCGGATGCCCTCCGGGCCGTACGTGGCGGCTGCCGACGCCGTGAGACTGTTGACTGCCCGCTTCGCCGCGCCGTACGCGGGTAGCTGAGGGTTGGCCATCAGGCTGCCGACGCTGGAGGTGTTGACGATGGCCCCGCGCTTCGCGGTGGCGCGGATGGCGGCGATCTCGGCGGTCATGGCCAGCCACGGGCCCTTGAGGTTGACGGCGCAGACATGGTCGAAATCGGCCTCCGACAGCTGGTCCATCGGGCCGGGCGGCTGGCCCGTCGCGCCGTTGTTGAAGGCCACGTCGAGCCGGCCGTACAGCTCCACGGACCGGTCGACGGCGGCACGGACGCCGGCTGCGTCGGCCAGGTCGCACAGTACGTAGTCAGCGGTGCCGCCGGCCGTCCGGATCTCCTCGGTCACCGCCTTGAGCTGGTCCTGGCTGCGGGCCGCGAGGAGCACCCGGGCCCCCTCCCGGGCGAACAGCCGCGCTGCTGCGGCGCCGATGCCGCGACCGGCACCGGTGATGAAGGCGACCTTGTCGGCGAGCAGGCCCGAGGTCCCCGAGGTCGTGGTGGACGTGATCGGTGTGTGGTTCATGCCGACGAGCCTGTGCCCGGCCGCCCCTCTCATCCAGGCACCGGCAGTACCTGGCTGGCACCTCGCTGCCCGAGCACACTAGGGAGGTGGATCGACGAGTACGACAAGAGCTTGGTGACTTCCTGCGCAGCAGGCGCGCACGCATCACCCCCGCCGACGTGGGGCTGCCCGCCGGGGCACGCCGCCGTACCCCTGGACTGCGTCGCGAGGAGGTGGCGCAGCTGGCATTCATCTCGACCGAGTACTACACGCGACTGGAGCAGGCCCGCGCCCCACACCCCTCCCGCGAGGTGCTGGCCCAACTCGCCCGCGCGCTGCGCCTGTCGGACGCCGAGCGCGATCACCTCCACCATCTCGCCGGTACCCCGCCCGGACCCCCGCCCGGACCTTCGCGGGAGATACGACAGAGCATCGTCGACCTGCTGCAGCGGCTGCCGGAGGCCGCGGCGGTCGTGATGTCGGCGACGTACGAGGTCATCGCCTGGAACGACCTGGCCGCCGCCCTGATGGAGGACTTCTCCGCCCTGTCGCGCCGGGACCGGAATCTCATCCGACGCGCCTTCCTCGGCCCCTACCCGCACGGCCGACGGCTGTACGGCGCCTCGGACGCGGACGAGTTCGCCCGGACCTCGGCCCAGCACCTCCGCGCCGCCGCAGCTCGCTACCCCAACGACCCGGAGGTGACCGGTCTCGTCGAGGAACTCCTCGCCGGCAGTGAGGAGTTCGCCCGGCTCTGGGCCGCCCACGACGTGACCGCCCGCCCCACCCTCTGCAAGACCTTCCAGCACCCTCTCGTCGGCCCCGTCACCGTCAGCAGCGACGTCCTGGACATCGCCGACCGGGACCAGCAAGTCGTCATTTACACCGCCGCCCCCGGCTCGCCGTCGGAAGAGGCGCTGCGGCTGCTGTCAGTTCTCGGCACGCAGTGCATGGGCGTGCCCGGAGAGGTGACCCAGATACGCGTCAAAGGGGCAATGAGCTGGTCCTGAGCGCCTGACTGGCGGCCGGGGGACTCACTCGGTTTCGCCCTTGCCTTCGGGCGCCCGCCGTGCGGGCCGTGCTCGCGGGCGGGCGCCTGCCCTTCGAGCGGCTTCTCCCGGATGTACTCGCGCTCGCGGCTTCCCTGCGCAGGAAGCCACCTGAAGGCGATGCAGGTGCGTGAGACCTGGCTTGGCCTGGATGCCACCGGCCCGGAGGGGAAGCCCGCAGTTCGCTGGTACTGCCGCAGCAGCCCGAGCAGGTGAGCACCCGCTCCGTCGTCCCCCGCTCGTTGCTGCTTGCCGCGTCCATGTCGCCCACCCGTCAGAGATGCGGACGGATCCTGTCCGCTAGAGGTGTCAGGGTGACTCCATGGACGCAGACGAACTCGACTGGAACCGCACGCTGCGCGAGCAGTGGGAATTCCACTGGAACCATCAGATCCGAGCCCGGCTCGACGGCCTCACCGACGACGAGTACTTCTGGTCGCCGGTGCCAAACGCCTGGAGCGTGCGGCCGCGCGGCACCTCGACGGCACCCGTGCACGTCGGCGCCGGGGACTTCACGATCGACTACGCCTTCCCCGAGCCGGTCCCCCCGCCCTTCACCACGATCGCCTGGCGGCTCGGTCACGTCATCGTCGGCGTGCTCGCCGCGCGCAACGCGGCGCACTTCGACGCCCCGCCGGCGTCGTACGAGACCTGGGAGTACGCCGGCAGCGCGGCCACCGCGCTCGAGCAGCTCGAGGCCCAACTCGACGTCTGGCTGGCCGGGGTGCGCAGCCTCGGCGACGCCGGGCTCCGGGTCCCGGTCGGCGCGAAGGAGCCCTACCCCGAGGTGCCCATGGCGGACCTGGTGCTGCACATCCACCGCGAGCTGATCCACCATCTGTCCGAGGTCTGCCTGCTGCGCGACCTCTACCGGCACACGCACCCCACTACGAGCGGAGCACCCCGATGAGCCGCCACATCCAGCTCACCTTCGACGCCCACGACCCGCGGGCGCTGTCGTCCTTCTGGCGCGACGTACTGGGCTATGTCCACCCCGGCCCGCCCGGAGTGGACCTGGCCGAGGACGCCGACCCGCAGGCCGCGTGGGACGACTTCCTCGCGCGGGTCGGCGTGCCAAAGGAGGAGCGCAACACGCGATCGGCCATCGAGGACCCGGACGGGCACGGCCCACGGGTGTTCTTCCAGCAGGTACCGGAGGACAAGGTCGCCAAGAACCGCGTCCACCTCGACGTCCGTGCGGCTCCCGGGCTGGAGGGAGAGGAGCGGATGGCGGCGCTGGAGGTCGAATGCGACCGGCTCGTCGCGCTGGGAGCGACGCGGGTACGTCGCGACGAGCCCGCACCCCCGATGAGCATGGGCTACATCGTAATGACCGACCCCGAGGGCAACGAGTTCTGCCTGGACTGACGCAGCCCGGCTGTAGTCGCGGCTTCCTCGGCCGGTCTTGCGGCCGAGGAAGCCGGCGCTGACGAGCTGCTCCAGCAGCGGGGCGGGCCGCGAAGCCGGGCTCGCGGAACTCCAGGTGGAGCTCGCGCTGGATCGCGGCATCACGCCGCCCGGTCGAGTCCGGCTCCGGCAAGCGCGGTAAGCCGGTCGTCTGCGAGACGGCCGCTCCGGGAGGTGACGCCGGACAGCTATTCGCGTTCCCCGGTGCCGTCTCGCAGGCCCGAATCTCCGTTGTACGGAGGCGAGTTGCCGCTGTCCCGGGGCGACCGGGCCAGGGCATTGCGTCGAACTCACGCCGGACGTTCCTGGGCGCAAGGGGACTTACGTAACAGGAGAGCCGCGTTGGGCACCCGTCGAGTGGTTTACGGTTCTCGTCCGTGTGAATGTACTTCCGCCGTGTCGCTCGTATGCCAAGAGTGATGCGCGATGAGCACACAAGACATGAGCACTCCAGATGTCAGCATTCCGGCCACGAAGAACAGGAATGTATCGAGCGAGGAACAAGTCACCTCGGATATCTCACCCACCTCGCGCACCTCACCCCCGCTGCACGGCGCACCGCCCTCGCGGCGTCGTGTGGTCACGGCGACCGGTGCCTCGGCGCTCGCTGCCGGGCTCACCGCCGCCTTGGCCGCGCCCGCGACCGCGCTGAGCCCTGCCACCGCACCCTCGACGGTGCCGGCCGCGGTGCCGCCCGGCGTCGACCGCAAGGCGTACACCACGGTCGCCCGCGCCATCGCCGTCTACGACGAGCACGACAAGCCCCTGGTCCCGGCCTACGTGAAGGCCGTCGAGAACGGTCTGCCCGCCAGCCGGGCCAAGGCAACGAAGCGGGTCCTGATCGTCGGGGCCGGACCGGCCGGCCTGCTCGCCGCCGACCTGCTCAACCGGGCGGGCCACGATGTCGTCGTGATCGAGGCCAACGGCAACCGCGTCGGCGGCCGTATCAAGACGTTCCGCAAGGGCGGCCACGAGAACGGCGAGCAGCCCTTCGCCGACCCCCGGCAGTACGCCGAGGCCGGGGCCATGCGGCTGCCCGACAGCCACCCGCTCCTCATGGCACTGCTCAAGAGGTTCGACCTCGCGCTCCAGGAGTTCTACCTGGTGGATGTGGAGGTCAACAACCCGACCCAGCAGGCCAACCGCACCTGGATCCATGTCAACGGCATCCGCATGCGCCGGGCCGAGTACGAGAAGAACCCCGAAACGATCAACGACACCTTCGGTATCACGGGCCCCCACCGCAAGGAGACTGCCTCCGCCATCCTTGCGCACGCCCTCGAACCCGCACACCGCCTCATCCGGGGCAAGGAAGGAACAGCCCTCGTCAACGGGTGGGTCAAGGTCCTCAAGAGGTACGGCCACTGGTCCATGTACCGCTACCTCACCGAAGTCGCCCGGCTCGACACCAGGACCATCGACCTCATCGGCACCATCCAGAATCTGACCTCACGGCTGCACCTCTCCTTCGTGCACAGCTTCCTCTCCAGCGCGCTGATCGACCCCAAAACCAAGTTCTGGGAGATCAAGGGCGGCTCCGGGAAGCTCGCCGACGCGCTGTACGCGCCCGTGAAGGCGAAGGTGAGGCTCGACAGGCGCGCCGTACGCATCGAACGCAATGGCGGCAAGGTCAGGGTGCACACCGTCTCCGAGGACTGCCAGACCGGCGAGGGCGGTGTCACGGAGGTCTTCGAGGGCGACGAGGCGATCATCACCGTCCCCTTCTCCGGACTGCGCCATGTGCCCTTCGACCCGCCGCTGACCTACGGCAAGCGCCGGGCCATCACGGAACTGCACTACGACGCCGCGACCAAGGTGCTGCTGGAGTTCTCCCGCCGCTGGTGGGAGTTCACCGAGGAGCAGTGGAAGCAGGCGCTGAACTCCATCGAGGACAACCTCTACGACAAGTACACGTTGGGCCAGGTCAAGGACGGCAAGTACCTCGGCGTGCACAAGTCCGTCAAGGACCTGGGGGTGACGATCCCCGACGAACTCAAGAAGTGCTTCGCCGTCTTCCGCCCCGTCATGAGCGCCGAACCCGCTGCCGCTCATACCCGCGGAGGCGGCTCCGTGAGCGACAACCCCAACCGCTTCATGTACTTCGAGCACTCAGGGGGCAAGGAAGTCGGCGACGGAGGCATCACGCTCGCCTCTTACAGCTGGTCCGACGACGCCCTCAAGTGGGACGCGTACGCTGACGGCGAGCGGTATCTGCGCGCCCTCGCCGGGCTGCAGGCCGTCTATGGCCGCCGCTGCGAGGTCTTCTTCACCAACAAGTGCAAGACCCAGTCGTGGATGCGCGACCACTACGCCTACGGTGAGGCTTCCGTACTCTTCCCAGGCCAGCACGCGGAACTGTTCCCCGACATCCCCACCTCGGAAGGGCCGCTGCATTTCGCGGGGGACCACACCTCCATCAAGCCCGCCTGGATCGAAGGCGCCCTCGAATCCGCCGTCCGCACGGCATTGAAGGTCCACACAGGCTGACAGGGGTGGCGGGACGGCCAGGCCGCACCCGCTCGGACCAAAAAGTTCACCGACCCTCGTCCCTGCGCGGCCATCGTGGACCGCCCGACGTTCAACGGCACATCATCGAGACCGGCACCGCGGCTCCTACCGCCTCGCCGGCCACTCACGCGCGAGCCGAGAAGCCGGCCATGACCGGCCGACATCCGCCGCTACCGCGCTGACGGCCCGCCGCCCTCACGGGCGGCGGGCTCAACCGCTCAGCTCGCCGAAGCACCCTGGTGCAAGGACATCCGTCGGCCGGCTTGCGTCATACGCCACCGGTGGTGTCCTTGTTCGCGGATGCCTGCGGATGCCTGCGGATGCCTGCGGCGGTGCGGTGGGGGAGTTCCGCTGGTGGAGCGAGCGGGATCACGAGATCATCGCGGCGGGGCCCCGCCCGCGCCGGTGGATCCGGTGTCCTGTGTGTACCTGATCACTGGAGCGGATGCTCGCCGAGCGGCGCACGGAGCCGGCCTCGGCACGGCTTCCGCCGCATCACCCGGACTCCGGCGAGCTGACGGATCAGCTGACCGCGCTGTGGCGGAGCCTCCCGCGGCGCGAGGACGTCGACGCCGACACGGACTTCTTCGCCTGCGGAGGCAACTGCATGCTCGCCGCCGTGGCGATGCAGGAACTGCAGAACATGAGCGGTGTATCGCCCAGCCTCACCGAGGTGTTCGAGCGGCCCACGCCGCGGGAACTGGCCGCCGGTGTCCGCGATACCGAGCGGCGCGAGGAGGCGGCCGCCGGTTGAGGCCCCGTGGCCCTGGCCTCTCCTTCGGCCCCGGCTTCTACTTCGCGGTGAGCCGGGTTTCGCCCTGGATCTGCTCGATCAGTCCTGACGGTGTGTCGACCGTCGCGAGGCGGCCGTTGCTGATCAGGGCGACCCGGTCGCACAGCCGCTCGGCCTCATCCATGGAGTTCGTGGCGAGGTCGTCGAAGACCGCCACCTGGGTGGCCTCGGCCCGCTGCGCGTGGAGGTCGCCGCCGAGCACGCGGACCTTTCCACCGTCGCACGTGTGCAGCCCCTCGACGCACTCCAGGGCCGTGGTCTTGCCTGACACCACATGCTCAGGAATCGACGCGTGCCGCTACTGATGGTTCGGTTCGCCGGCGCCGAGATAGGCCAGGACAGCCCGGACCCGGCGGTTTGTGTCGTCGTCGGTGGCAAGGCCGAGCTTGGCGAAGATCGTGGTCGTGTACTTGCTGATGGCGCCCTCGCTCAGGAACAGCCGGCCCGCGATCGCGGTGTTGCTCAGGCCCTCGGCCATCAGCGCGAGCACCGAGCGTTCCCGCTCGGTGAGCGTGGCGAGCGGATCGGCCCGCACGAGGCGGCCCAGCAGTTTTGCGACGACCGTCGGGTCGAGTGCCGTACCGCCGTCGGCGACGCGGTGAAGCGCGTCCATGAACTGTCCGGCGTCCAGGACGCGGTCCTTGAGCTGGTAGCCGACGCCGCCGTGCCCGTCGGCGAGAAGTTCGCGCGCATACAGCTGTTCCACGTGCTGCGAGAGGATGAGCACGGGCAGCCCCGGAACCTTCCGGCGGGCGGCGAGAGCGGCCTGAAGTCCCTCGTCGGAGAACGTCGGTGGCAGTCGGACGTCCACGATCGCCGCGTCCGGCCGCAGGGTGAGCAGCGCGTCGAGCGTGGCGGGCCCCGTATCGACCGCCGCGACCACGGTGTGCCCGTGTGCCTCGAGGATACGGACCATCCCGTCGCGGAGCAGGAAGAGGTCTTCGGCTACGACAACGCGCATGGCACCGCCACGGTGAGGTGAGTGGGACCCCCGGTGGGGCTGTCGATTTCCAGACGGCCGTTGAACGCCGCCATCCGACGCTCGATCCCGCGCAGGCCCGAGCCTGCCGAGGCGACGGCTCCGCCGATTCCGTTGTCGGTCACCGTCGCGGTGAGAGTCTGCTGCGCAAAGCCGAATTCGACTGTCACCTGGGAGGCTTCGGCATGCTTGGCGACATTCGCCATCAGTTCCGCGACGGCGAAGTAGACCGCCGACTCCACGGGACGCTCGGGCCGGGCGGGCACCGTGCTGTGCACGGTGACCTCGATGGGAGCGTCGAGCGCCAGGGCCCGGACGGCGTCCACCAGGCCGCGCTCGGCGAGTACCGGCGGGTTGATGCCGCGGACCAGCGAACGCAGCTCGGCGAGCGCGGTCGCAGACGCGGTACGGGCCTCGGCGAGGAGTGCCTTCGCGGCGGCAGGATCGGTGTCGACGAGTTGCTCGGCGGCACCCACCGACATACCCATGGCGAGCAGCCGGGCCTGGGTTCCGTCGTGCAAGTCCCGCTCGATGCGCTCCAGTTCGACCGCCTGAGTCTGGGTCAGGTCCGCCTGGATGGCTTCCAGCTCCTTGACCCGCCTGCCGAGCCACGAGCGCGGGATCGGCCCGAGGAACCGATGCGCCACGGGCCAAAAGATCCGCCACGCGAACGGGGCGCCGGCCAGACTGGCGACGATGAGGGCGACGCCGTATCCGAGGAGACCCGGCGTCACCGTCATGTACACGCCGCCGGCGAGCCCGAGCAACGGCATGGCCGCGATCGGCAGCACCGTCACACCGGCGACCACGGTCCACAGCCCGTCCCAGTGCAACTGCGGATCGTGGAATCGGGCGTGCACCTTGGCCCGGCGGCGCGCTTCCCGTTCGGACCGGTGGTACTCGTGGCCGTCCCACCAATAACCCGTCGACATGCGGCTGACCTGAGGAACGGCGCGGTAGGTCACCTCCAGGCCCATGCCCAGCCAGCTCTCCGCGCAGCGCCGCGCGGCCTTGGCCAGGGGCGGGCTGGTCAGCGGGTGCACGATCCAGACGGCCACGGTGATCCACAAAAGCACCATCAGTGTCTGACCGAGGGCCACCAGCGCCCGTACGGCCAGGGGAGCGCTCAACCCCTCGGACCAGGTGCGGACCACGTGGGAGCCGCCCAGCGCGACGCCCAGGCACACCACCGGCATCAGCCAGGTCAGCCCGGTCAGTACCGCGGACCGGTACAACCCACGCACGATCTCGACCCACCAGCGCAGTGGACCGCCTCCCGCAGGCAGTCTCATCCGTCTGATCCTTTCGCCACAAAGCCATTCTGCCAGCCGGGAATCGACGCACCCGACCCATACCGGAGAGCGTATGGCCGGACCGTCTGAGCTGGTATCCCGCTACGCCCCGCGGGAAGTGGGGCTAGCCCCACCCGGTTCCGGCCGTCCGGCATCGGGGCGCAACCGAGGGCGGGGGACCGTCATCGCGGTGGTGACCAGGCCCTGGCAAACGGTCCACCTTCCCTCGACGTGTCCGAGCCGTCGGGCACCCACCAGCGGTCCGGGGACGAGTAGTTCGGCGCGGTAGCCGTCGCCAAGGGTCATGCTGCCGAGCAGACCCTGCGGCCGGCGCGGGGCACCGCGCTCACCGGGCAGTACGGGCTGCGGCGGCACGCCGAGCGTGTCCATGGAGCGGCGGGCGCAGGGCCTGCTTGGCGGCGAACTCGCGGCGCTGCTTGGTCGTCGTCGAGTGCGGCGAGCCGGCGCTCGGTCCCGGCCACCCGGGCCCGGCACCAGCCCCTCGCGGCTCGGGCCGGTTCGCGGCACAGCTCGACCAGGTGCTCGTAGCGGGCGGAGCCGCGCAGAGCAGGGCTCGCGGCATAGCCGATGTGCAGGTCGCTGATGGCCGGCAACTGCGCGGTCCCGTCGGCCATCGAAGCCCTCCTCGCTCCCGCACGCACGAGATCGGGACCACGAGAACACACGCCGCTACACCCGGACAGGGGTGTTCAAGTGCCACCGGCAGACGTCAACCGGCAGCGGTACGAGGGTGGTTGGCAAGCGCGCAGAGAGCTACGTGACGCTCACTTCACATGGCGTGAGTCTGAAGCTGTCCAAGGAGCTCGACCTCCACTGGGGCAGCCACCGTCTTCACCTGGTGGGAACGGCGAGGAGGAAAGAAGGGGGGAACGGCAGGCATCGAGATCAAGTGGAACGCACCGACACGGCCGACAGCCGTCCTGTCCCGGTGACAAGTTCCGGTGTGACAGGACGGCTGTCGGCCGTGTCGGCCGCGAGTCGGGGGAGGCCCTGCCCGCGCATTCGCGACGGCCCGTTTCCGGGCCGTCGGACCTGCGAGTGCCCCGGACTCCTGACGGGAAAGGGAGGACAACCCCTTACGAAGCCTTGGGGAATACGACGCGCAGTCCGGCACCCTTGGTGACGAAGGCAGCCCCGACGAGCGCCAGGGCGGACACACCCTGCATCACGGCGTACCACGCCGGGCAGAGGCCGGGGATCAGGTCAACGGCGATGATCGCGATCGGCAGGACGACGGTGAGGGTGCTCAGGCGCTCATACGCCCGTCGCGATCCCCGCGAAACGCTGACGGCGATCCGGTCGATCACTACGGAGACCGCGAGCAGGAGGGCCGACCGGACCCACATGAACGTGGTCACCGAGTGGCCGCTGAACGCCATTACGGCAACCGTGCCCAGGACGATGGCGCTGATGACGCCGTAGAGCACAACGCACTTCTTCACCGTGTCGAAGGCATGCTGCGTCTGCGGGGCGTTGAGCTGCGCTTCCTCGACCGGGGCCTCGTTGGTGTTTGCCATGACTTTCTTCCTCCGTCTCGTTGTGGTCTCGACGCTATGCAGTGCGCGGGCGGCGCAGTATGGGCCTGGGCGTACGGGACGGTGGGGCCAGCCCCACCCTTGTTGCAGGGCCGTCACGGTGGGAGCGTCGGGTTGACAAACAACGAGGACCAAGAACCCTCCGTGCGGCTTCTCTCCTTTCCCGCAAGCACAACAGCTGACACCTTGTGCACGTCTGAGTTGACGGTGGAGGAGACAGGAAAGAACCGCCCGCAGACGAGATCACCGGGTTTGGAATCCACTCGAGTCAAGCAGGTGCGACGCGGCCGTGCTCCTATTGCATCCGCCCGGTAATGATCGGCACGGTTTGAACAAAACCCACGCGAACCCCAAGGGGCGCTCCGTATGAATTTCCCGTTCGGATCACGCCAAGAGGACACGGTTCCGGAGGAGCGCGAAGCCGGCCCGGCCGTACATTTGATGTTTGATCATGTTATTCGGCCGGCATGGCCCTCGACGATCCCCGCGGGCAAGTCGGCGGCGCGGACCACCGCGATCCATTCGAGGA
This sequence comes from Streptomyces sp. NPDC048483, assembly GCF_040651455.1. Lineage (NCBI taxonomy): Bacteria > Bacillati > Actinomycetota > Actinomycetes > Kitasatosporales > Streptomycetaceae > Streptomyces > Streptomyces sp. NPDC048483. The sequence goes on along the minus strand of NZ_JBEZJZ010000020.1, from coordinate 64,888 downwards.
GTCGGTCGCCCTGGAGCTGAGTGAGCAGTCTCCGGGAGACATCGGGGTGAGTGAGATCCGTCTGGTGACCGTCCGAGGTGTGGGTGGGGGAGCGTCCGCCTCAGCGGGACTGGGGAGGGGATCACCGTGCTCCATCACCCCGCTGACCAGGCCACGCTCACCTACGGGCCGGCTGTGGCGCGCCGACTGGAACTTGGTCCAGTTGGCTTTATCGACCAGGGCGTCATCATCGCCGATGTCGCCGATGTCGCCGATGTCGCCGATCGAGTTCGACGCGGGCCCGGCGCCGTGGTGCAGCGCTGTCACCTGGCGCTACCGATAAGCCATCCGGCTTCATCTCCTCATGGGAGAGGCGTATGCGGGCGGCTCGATCCGCCGCTCGGTCGAGAGGCCGTACACCTCGGGATGCCGGTACCTGCCATGCGCGTGCCCGTCCTTGGAAGTTTCCACGAGGAGAGGGTTGGCGCGCGTAGGGGCATGTCGGACTCCGGTCACCTGCCGGCAAACCCGCGTGCCGGGGTCGCCTCCGGCGATCGTGAACCGATTACCTTCCAGTTCCCGTGCCACATGCAGGTTCGGGGCCGCGCAGCCGATGGCTGTGAGTTGGTAGCGGAACCGCTCGTTGAGTGCCTGGAACCGGCCCGGCAGAGCGATCTCGGCATCTCCACTCTCATCCAGGACGACCTCACCGTCGTAGACGTTCTTCCTCTCGTCGCTCTCGACGGAAGCATGACTGAGGGCGCGAACGGCACTTCGGGGCTGTCACCGGCGTAGCGCCCACGACAGCCACAGCTGCGACTTCTCATTGCGATGTCATGAAGGATTCTCACTCGGATGTCTTCAATTTCCCGTTGTCACGCTGCAGTTCTTGTGACGTCATATGAGATTCAACCGTGACATCACATGAGAAGTGTCGGCGCTTCGAGATGAGAAGTCCTCATGGGCTGCCGAGGATGCGGCGGGGGCAAAGGATCCCACGTGCATGGGGACGAGGCCGCTGAAGGACTCCGACGCGCGTGGGGAGGACACGGTCGACCTCTACGCCAGCACGCTCCGAGTGGACGCGGAGCGCAGGATTGGCGGTCTCGTCGTCGACGGCGGTGATGTCGACGACGACCAGACCCGGCTCACCGACATGACCTTCAGAGATCTTCATGATGGGGCAGACGCCGCGCGTGCCCGACGAAGTTCGCCGGGCACGCAGCAGTCACCCAGATATGCAGGAAAGGCGACAATGACGAGCGGCAACGCGCAGGTATGGCTGCGGTCTTCGTGGAGACAGGGTAATCAGTCGAGCAGCCCTATTCCTGCGTCGATCAGCTGCGGCTCACAGCCCGATCAACGGGTATGCAGGGCTGGATGAGACACCCTCAAAACATCCCGAATTCGTCATCAATGCGCTGTTGCCAACCTTCATTGGCTAATTCGGCAACAACCAAGAGGTCTCTCCAGTCTCGTTGCGCGTAATCCGCCGCTTGTGCGAATCGATCGGCATCCCCTTGGCTGTAGAGCAGAACGGCGGCAGCGATTCTCTCCTCGGCGATCAACCAGCCATGCGTAACAGATTTGACGAGCTCCTCAAGAAGCTGCGCAACGGTCGCACTCTCATCCTGAGGGAAGTCCCTCTCGACGCGGCGGGTGATTCTTGCTGAAAGTGTCACAATTATCCTTGTGAGATCAGAATTACTCAACGACCTCGGGCGATCGGACGACTATGCGCGGTTTGCCCCGGCGGTGTCGGCCCGGGAGACGGCGGAGGCGTTCAAGCCGACCGATGCCGTGGTGATGACTTCGTCCAGGACGTCGCGGGAGCGGATCAGGTCGGTGATCATTCGATTGATACGGTCCCGTTCCGTGGTGAGTTCGTTGACCAGCCGTGGCGTGGCAATCTCGTTCGGGGCGCCGTCCGCGTCGCGCATGCAGGGGAGCAGCTGAGCGATCTTCTTGCTGTTCAGCCCCGCGGCATAGAGTGCCTGGATACGGATGACCCGGTCGACCGCCCACTCGCCGTAGTGCCGTTGGCCACCCGGAGTGCGCTCGGCCCTCAGCAGCCCCTGCGTCTCGTAATAGCGCAGCGAACGCTCGCTCACCCCACTGCGCCGAGCCAGTTCACCGATCCGCATTTCCCACCTCTCATGCCGACTCAGGACTTGAACCTGACACTGACGTCAACTTCTACCGTATCGGCATGACGAACACCCCAGTGATATCCCGCCTGTTCGAGCCCGCCCTTCTCGGCTCCCTGCGCCTGTCCAACCGCTTGGTGATGGCGCCGATGACCCGGAACCGCGCCGCGGCCGACGGCGTTCCGGAACCGATCATGGCTACCTACTACGCACAGCGCGCTTCGGCGGGGTTGATCATCGCCGAGGCCTCCACGCCGAACGCCGTGGGCCTGACCTACCCCAACATTCCCGCGATCTACAACGAGGCGCACGTGGCCGGGTGGCGGCGCGTCACCGACGCGGTGCGCGCAGCGGGCGGCCGGATGTTCCTGCAGTTGCAGCACGGCGGCCGGATCGGGCACCCCGACAACAGTGGCCTGACGCCGGTCGCGCCCTCGCCGGTGCCGCTCCCGGAGACGATCCACACCCCGAGCGGACACCAGGATCCGGTCGTGCCTCGTGAGATGACCATCGACGAGATCCACTCCACGGTGGCCGACTTCGCCGCCGCCGCCCGTAATGCCATCGACGCGGGCTTCGCCGGAGTGGAGGTGCACGCCGCCAACGGCTACCTCCTCCACCAGTTCATGGCACAGAACACCAACCACCGCACCGACGCCTATGGTGGCTCGGTGGCCGGCCGCATTCGGTTCGTGGTCGAGGTGGTCCAGGCCGTCGCCGACGCGATCGGCCCCGAACGGGTCGGCCTGCGCATTGCCCCCGGACTCACCGTCAACGGCATCGACGAGGGCGATACCGAGAACATCTACCCGGCGCTCATCGACGCCCTGGGGGACACCGGCCTGGCCTATCTGCACATCGTCTTCGCCGACCCGGACCGGCCCCTCTTCCAGCACATCCGAAAGGCCTGGTCGGGCACGCTGATCGCCAATCCGGTGCTGGGGTGGGGAGGACCGCTTCCCGCCGACGGCGGCAGGCACGAGGGCGAACGGCTCCTGGCCGCGGGAGCCGACCTGATAGCGCTCGGCCGATCATTCCTGGCCAACCCCGACCTGGTCGAACGACTGCGCATCGGCGCGCCGCTCAATCCAGTGCGCGACAAGGGCCTGATGTACACAGGCGGAGAAGCCGGGTACACCGACTATCCCGTGCTGCCCGCCGCCCAGCATCGAGCCGAGAGGCCCTCACCCGTCGGACCGTGACCACGGCGAGCCAGGGCCACAAACCGCACCCGCCCCCGTCGTGAGTTCCGACCGATCCCGGTCCCCATGGACATCAGTGGATCGCAAGATCGCTGTGGACGGCTTTTGGCGATCACCGTTGCGCCGTCGCCAGCGAGAAATCATGCCGGGCTGCCACTTCTGCCGCCTCCCAACCGGCCCCATGCTGGGCGCGCAACCAAGTGAGGAGGAAGAGCAGGGCTGGTGAATTTCAAGGATCCTCATCAACCCGGCGGTGACTTATCGAGGGAAACGAGCGGCTTCTCAAGGCCCAGCACCGGATGCAGGCTTCGTCCAGCTCACAGCACCGCTGACGGGGTCAGCTGATGCCCTCGGCGAGAGCCGCCGGGCCACAGTAGTCGCTTGGCGGTGGTGCGCTGATGGCCAGGTCTTTGTCGCGATGGACCTGCCAGGTCCACAGCAAGAGGCGGAACGTGGCAAGCGGCCTACTGCCTGGTGAGAGCGGAACCCGTGCAGGCCGCCTCGCACGGTATACAGCGAAACGAGTTCAGCCGGCGCCGCTGGCACATCGGGTGCACGGACGATCCGCACCGAGTTCTCCGACATCGCCGAGCGGGCGCTGAAGGACCAGATGAGCTATCGGGGCTTCCTCGCCGAGCTGCTGATGGCCGAGTGCGACACCCGGGCCCGCCGCCGATCCGAGCGGCGGATCAAAGCAGCTGGCTTCCCGCGGGAGAACTCGCCGCGGGCGTTCGACTTCGACGCCAACCCGAGCATCGACGCGGCGACCATCCACACCCGCGCCAGCTGTGAATGGATCAAGAAGAGCCAGCCGCTCTGCCTGATCGGCGACTCCGGCACCGGCAAGTCCCACATGCTCATCGCCCTGGGCGCCGGGGCCGCCATGAAGGGCTACCGCGTCCGCTACACGCTCGCCACGAAGCTGGTGAACGAGCTGGTCGAGGCCTCTTGCGAACGGAGTCACAAAGGACGCCCGCACCGGCTCTTCCGGCAGGGTTCTTCAGACGTTGAGGACGTGCAGCATGTCCCAACTGGACTTGCCGGGGACGCCGTTGGCATCACTGCCTGAGAAGTGGTTCTTCCGCTGCCAGGCGGCGTAGGATTTCACATCGCCCGAGCCCCACACGTTGGCGTCACGGCTGGACTCGTATCGATTGCATCCTTCAGTGACAAGCCGATTGTGCATCGCGGCGATGATCGGCGATTTCTGTCCGGTGTGGAAGAACGAAGCACCAGGGAAGGGCTCGAATTTGGCGGTGCCGCCATCCATGTGCTGGCGGTAGGCGCCGTTCGTGAACGTGGACCATTGGCTCCAGCCGTGTGCGTCCTTGATGGCCTTTGCTGTCTTGGCGTTGTAGAGCGGGTCCTTGAGCTTTCCGGCAATCCTGAGCGTGTCCGGTGAGGAGAACTGCTCCGGGTGTCTGAGGGAGCGTATCTGGAAGAGGCCAAAGGACGGCCCCCACTTGTTGTCGGCCAGACCCTCGTCCCCGACAGCGGCCGGGTCGCCTCGGGACTCCGCCATGGCGACGGCCGCCGCGATGTTGATGTCGCTGCCGGTGAACCCCACCTGTGTGGCGAGGGCTCGCAACTCGGTCAGGTTCATTCTCATTCCCTACGCCTTCTGACTTTCCGATCATGAGCCATGTCTCCATGGCTCATGATCGGTGTACGGTGTCGAATCGAGGACCGGGTGTCGGCCGGAATCCCCAGCCCAGGAGGATATCTTGCTGGAATCTGATACCTGCGCTTGCGGTTAAGGGCTGCTGAAATTCCGGCTGTGAGCGCCCTTAATCGACGCGTATACACATAGCGGATTAGGGCGCCTCTTAGCCGCGCCTCCGTGGAGAGCGAGGAGGCTTTCCGAGGCGTGAAAGATCAGTTACTTCGACGGTATGGCAGTGTCAGCACCGGGGCAAACGGAGCGCTAGGCCCTGTTGTGGGCCGGCGTACGAACCGTCATGCCGAAGATCCACTGTCGAAGACCAGATCGGTGCCGACCACCGTGCCGGCCGCGGATGAGTCGAAGTCGGCGCACAACCAGCAGCACAGGTCGCCTCTGATGGAGGGGAGATCCTAAACGCCCGCGGAGCATCCGTCAGACTCCCTGGCCCCCGGGCCGAGAAGCAGGACGCGACGAAACGGGAAGACTGGGCACACCACCTGGGGGTAGGCGCGGGCGGTGGCGAGGTGTCCGGAATCGCCCTGGCGAGGGGCGGGCTGCGGGCAGCGATGGAGGCGGCGCGGAAGGACGGCGGCGGCCAGAAGACGAAGCAGATGGCGCGCGTCGTGCGCACGGTGCGGCGAGGCGGGCGCGAGCCCCTGGGCCTCGGTGCCGCGATCTCTGGACCGGAGGTCGTGCCACGCAGCACGGTTGCGTGGTCGTGGTCGGGTGCGCCGTTCGCTGCCCGGACGGCCTGCTGGACAGCATCCGCTTCGCAGACTCCCTGTTCGGTCAGAGCCTGCAGCAGAGCCAGCCCAATCGTCTTGGGCTGGAGCGTTCCGTCCACGTCCAGGTCCAGGTCCAGGTCCAGGTCCAGGACGGCGGACCATTCCCTCCGGAACCTCGCGGAAAGTAGTCGGTGCGCATGGTGACGATCCTGGAGATCGGCTGTCCGAAGAGACCGAGCAAGCTGCCTCGGGGCGCCACTGGCACGGCTTGAAGCGGGAGAGACCCCGGTTGGTGGCGGACCCGCCGACCCACCGGCAGCACGAAGTGCTACGAGACCCGCCGTCTGACCGTCGCTTTCGACGGCCTTCTCGGCTGAGCTCCGTGCCACCTTCAACACGGTCTGCGCGAACGCCCGCACCGCGCCGGTGCTTTCGCCGGCGCGCCAGACAAGGCCGTAGCCGACGGGGGCGGCGTCGTCGAAGGGGAGGTAGGAGACGCCCGGGCGGGCGTAGTAGGTGGCGGTGTGCGCGGCGGCGGGGAAGGCGCCCTTGCCGGCGGCGACGAGCATCAGCGCCTCCTGCATGTTGGTGACGGCCGGACCGCGTGCGATGGGGCGGCCGCCGGGGGTGTGTGCGGGGACCTGGTGCTCCCGCCTGTATGCGGGGAGTTCGCCGGCGATGGTCAGCAGGGGCACCTCGGCCAGGTCCTCCAGCGAGACCCGCCGGCGGATGGCGAGCGGATGCCCGGACGCGATGGCCAGCACCCGCTCCTCCGTGAGCAGTGCAGGGCCCTCGCCCAGGTCCTCCTCGCGCACCGGCAGCTCGGTGAGCTGGACGTCGAACTCGCCCTTGCGCAGCGGCCCGTACGGATCCGCCAGCGGCACCTCGCAGACCTCCACAACGAGCTCCGGGCGGCCGGCGCGCAACGCCTCCGCGGCCCGCATCACGATCTCCCCAGCCAGCGGGCTGGAGAAGCCGACGTGCAGCACCCCGCTGACGCCGCGCGCGGCAGCAGCGGCCTTGGCGAGGGCTGCGTCGATCGCGCGGTGGTGGGGTTCCAGGTCCGCGCGGAGCTGGCGGCCGAGGGCGGTGAGGGCGACCCGACGGCTTGTACGGACGAACAGCGGGGCGCCGACACGTCGTTCGAGCCGCTGCACGAGCTGGCTCACCCGGGCCCGGGACAGCAGCATGCGCTCGGCGGTGCGTCCAAAGTGCAGCTCCTCGGCGACGAGCAGGAAGCACTCCAGTTCATCGCGGTCCATGGACGTCCCCTCGGTCCTCCGGTACTGCGCATCGGTAAGCCTGACTGAACGAACATTGCGATCTTCGCCGTTGTTCCCAACTTCACGGTGATCGACGGTGGTTGAGCGGAGGGCTTTCCCGTCCGCCACTCCATCGAACTCCACCGAACTCCACCGTCACACTCCACCAAGGAAGCGCAGAGGGACCGAGAAATGCAGATGAGCGCGAGAAACTGGGGCGTGTTGTTCGTCCTGTGCGGGGCGATCTTTCTTGAGGGCATCGACGTGGCCATGCTCAACGTGGCCCTGCCGTCGATCCGCGCCGAGCTCGGCATGTCCACCGGCGAGCTGCAGTGGGTCATGAGCGCCTACGTCCTGGGCTACGGCGGCTTCATGCTGCTCGGCGGGCGCGCGGCCGACCTCTTCGGGCGCCGCCGCATGCTCGTCTTCTGGCTGTCTGTCTTCCTGCAGGTTGCGGGCTCTCGCCGAACGCTCAGCACCGAGGCTTCGGGGGTTCGGTTGCACAACCTTCGCCGCCGTACGCCACGGCACGCGCACCCTCCGTCACCTGCCGTCGGCCGATGAGGAATTCGCCGCTCAGTCCGCGGCCGCGCGCTGCGGGCTGTGCATCACCATGCGGCCACACATCAGGGGGAGCGCATGACCCGTCGGACAAGCCCTAGCTCTGCGGGACGTCCTTGACGAACACGATGCCGTCGCTGTCCGCCAGGTGGGCCGGGTCAAGCGGGGAGTAGCCGAACCACGGGGATACGCGGGGCGCGGGCCGCGTGTCGCCGAGGGCGGTGGCCAGCCGCGGGGCGTCGATGACGCAGCGGTCCTCCGGGAGCGCGTACAGGAGTCCTTCGACGGTGTCCGGCGGCGGCGTGTCCACTCCCTGGTGCCCGATCGTGCCGAGGGCCGTGGCCACGAAGGCATACCCCTCGCCCAGGTGGGAGTTGACGATCGCGCCGGCGCTCCACCACTCCAGCAGCATCCCGCCCATCCGCATCGTGCTCTTGTTCCGCTGGAGATGGCCGTTGTGGGCATGGACCAGTCCCGGGCCCCGAGCGGCGACGGCGAGGAGGTTGTCGGCCATCATCTGGTCCCGCACACCCACCAGCCGCGTCATACGGGCCGGTGAGGTGTCGGCCATCCAGTAGTGGTAGCGCAGCAGGCCGGTCGCGGTGCGCCCGTACAGGCGCGCCCGGTCCCAGTCGTCCCGCGAGGTCGCCGTGATCAGGTGCGGCGTTCGCTCGTCGAGCAGCGCCCCCAGATCGTCGGCGAGCAGCCGCAGCTGACTGGCCTCGGCCGACTGCCCCACGGACTGGGCCGGGTCCCTCATCGCGGCGGGATGGGTCCACCGGTCGTCGGCGCCGAGCAGGCGGTCGAGTGTGTCCGCGGTGCAGGGGAGCAGGTCCGCGTCCACCCGGGCCGCGAGGTAGCCGTGGAGTGCGGTGAGGGCCTGCCGGGGGCTCGCGGCGTGGGTGATCTCCAGCGGGCCGTCGAAACCGGCGAAGCGGAGCCGCTCAGACGCGGGCCGGCCGTCGTTGTAGGCGCGCATCCAGCGCACGAGCTCACGGTTGGCCGCAGACCCGTTGAACCACCCGTGGCTGAATCCGTGTTCCATGACGTCGTCGAGGGTGCCCGTGCCCGAGGCGACGTAGTCGTCCACGACCAGGCCCCTCATGCAGTCGCTCTCGATCGCGATCGTCCGGTAGCCCTCCTCCTCGACGAGCTGCCGGAAGAGTTCGTTGCGCAGGTCGAGCAGAGTGTCCTCACCGTGGGTGGGCTCGCCCAGGGCGAGCAGCCGCGGCCGGGCCGGGAGCAGCCTCATGACGGCGGCCGCCCCGACGGCATGAACGGTGTCCTTGATGTCAGTAGCCATGCCTTCAACGGTATCGTTGAACCTTCGGTGGAAACTTTCCCGCGATATCGGCAGGGCAATGGGACAAAACCTTCAAAACAGTGAGCGGCTCAGGCCGGTTGATCTGGCGCGCGGGCACGGTCTGTCCACGCAGGCGATCAGGAACTACGAGGAGGCCGGCATCCTTCCGGCCGCCGGTCGCACACCCCACGGCTACCGCACCTATACGCCGCTGCACGCGGGGGCCCTTCGCGCGTTTCTTGCCCTGGTGCCCGGCCACGGCCACCAGACGGCGACGTCGATCATGCGGGCCGTGAACCAGGGCGAGGCCGATGAGGCGTTCCGCCTCATCGACGCCGGCCACGCCCAACTACTCGACGACCGCAGGACCCTTGAGGCCGTGGAGAGCGCCCTTGGAGACCTGGAGCCCACCACGGCGTCCCCACCCGCTGCGGGTTCCGAGTCGGCCGCGGTGTCCGGGCCCGGCAGCACGTTCATCGGACCGCTGGCAGACAACCTCGGCATCCGGCCCGCGACGCTGCGCAAATGGGAGCGCGCCGGGTTGGTACGCCCGCGCCGCGACCCGCTGACCGGGTACCGCGTCTACGACGAGGCCGACGTACGGGACGCCCGGCTGGCCCACCAGCTCAGGCGGGGCGGCTACCTGCTGGAGCAGATCGCCCCGCTGCTCGCCCAGGTGCGGGCGGCCGGCGGCCTGGAGCCGCTGGAGGGCGCTCTGTGCGACTGGCGCGGCCAGTTGTCCGCCCGCGGGCGGGCGATGCTGACCGGGGCCGCCGAGCTGGAGGCGTACCTCTGCAAGCGCGGAGGAGACTTCGGCCGCCGGCCGTCACCAACGGTGCCGTCTCGGCCGACCCTCGAGCGCGGCTGACCCACCGCGCCGCATGGCTCGAGTACGAAGGCGAACTCCCGCTGATCAAAGGGACGTTGATCCGGCTGGAGGCGAGCACCTGTCGAAGTACCAGGAGGCGCCCGCAGCGTGGTCGTGGTCCTCGAAGACCGGCGCCACCGACGCTGACGTCGACCGCGCCTGGCAGGCGTTTCTGCGCAGGTTCGACCTGGAGCACACGTTCCGACTGTTCCATCAGACCCTGGGCTGGACGAGGCCCCCAGCCCCTGTGCCGGACGAGACCCCGGCTGCGGGAACCGGAGGCCGCCGACCGGTGGACCTGGCCGATCACCGCCGGATACACGCAACTCCCGCTCGCCCGGCCGCCGGACCTTGTCCCCACATCGACACCGCGGCGTGGCACGGTGCTGGGGCGGGCGCGGGCAGCAGGTCGTGGGCGTGCCGGATCTGCTCTGCGCGTCGCCTGCCGCACCTCCAGGGGGCGTCATTCGGGTGCTCCGGGGTCCCGGGCGGTCAGTGTGGCCAACGCGATGAAGGTCTGGATGAGGGCGAGGGTGTCGCTGACCGACCAGTGCGAACCGATGGCCAGGGCGACTGAACCGGTGGTCAAGATGCACAGCCACAAGATGTGCGGCACGATGCAACCTCCATGGGTCTGGGGTGAGTTGCTGTGCCTCGACCGTGCCGCCTGATGGGGTTGTCCGCCCCGGTCAGACAGCATTGCCGCAGGTCGGTTGCGGACAAACAAGGAGGAGAACGGCCTTGGGAAACGGGGAGGGGAAACCCTCGGGCCGGGGTCGGGGGCGTCCTGTCCAACTGCGGGCGGAGACCGAACAGGGCAAGGCGCTGGCCAAGTGGCTGTTGCAGCTGACCAAGGGGTGGACGATCCGGGGCCTGGAGAGTCGCTTCCCCTACAACAGGACCAAGTGGGCGAACTTCCGCAATGGCAAGGAGCTGCTGCCGGACTGGCTCTTGGAGCAGGTGGTGTTCACTCTGGTGCGCGAGCCGCGGCTCCAGCAGCTGCAGTTGGCTCGGGGCCGGGCGCTGCTGGAGGCCGCGGAGAAAGCCGCGGCGGGGAAGTTGCCTGTGCAGGTGAGTCGCCTTCCCGCCGCGGACTTGTATGAGCGGTTGGAGGAGGCCCGGCGTGGACAAACAGAGGCCGTCAAGGCGCTGAACGACGCCATGAGAATGGTCATGGTCCTGATGGGCGTCCAACGTCGGCTCACCGAGCAGTACGAGGCGAGTGAAGAGCAGGTACGCCGGGAGCAGCGTCGCGTCTACCGGTTGCGGCTGGAGCTGACGCAGCAGCGCCTGCGCGAGGCCCGTGCCCTGCGTGAAGAGGCCGAGAACCTGCACCTGGCAAGCCATGCCCAGACGGAGACCTACCGTCGCGTTCTGCGGGAGGAAGGCCGTACGTCCCAGCCGCTTCCCTCTTCCCTGGACTTCCCGCCGCCGGTGGCCTTCCGCCAGGGGGAGGAAGAGCGCCTCTTGCAGGAGAGCGAAGGGTTCCTGCACAGCGCTCAGCAGTCGCTTGGGGACCTGCGCAGCCGTTTGGGCCTGCCTCCGGAAAGTCCGGGTGGGCCGGTCATTGTCCGCGGACAAGTCGTTGACCAGGACGAGAGCAGTGGTGAGAGCGCTGAGGAAGAAGAGCCGAACCGTGGTGAAGCGGACGCGTCTTCCCCGGCTCCACCCGGCTCAGCGCAGGAGCCCGAGGCCGGCCTGGGGTGCGTGGTGGCGGTCATAGCTGCCCTCCTGGCCGGTCTCTTCCTGTTGTGGGCGGCCGGGGTCGGCATCTACTCGAGTCTCGACGTCTCCCTCAAATACGCCGATGGGCGCAAGCCCGCCAGCGCCGGCGGGAGCTCCGCCAGCGGCTACGTCTGGGACGTGAAGAAGGACATGGAGTCCACCTTCCGGCCCGAAGGGGACGCGAAGGTGAAGGACCTGCGCGGGACGCTTGTCATCGCCCTCCCCGAGGGCTGCGCGGACACCAGCATCCGGTGGCGGCTGCTGATCGACGGCAAGGAGGCGGAAGGAGGAACCCTGCGGGGTAAACGCGAATACCAGCCCTTCCTGAGCCACAAGGTCTCGCACGCCCCCCGACAGGTCACGCTCACCACCGCCTGGGAAGGCGCCACCGCGGCGTGCCCCTCGTACTCCGTGCAGTGGTCCAAGCCGCGCCTGATCCGGCCGTTCGACCTGTTTCCCTTCTAGAGAGCCGTCCCCGGGGGAGAGCACGCCGCATGGACGAACACAAGCGCCGCACACCGGACAAGCCGCGAGCCCGCGAGCGCGCACCCTGGTATTTGAAGCTGCTTGCCGGAGTTCCCGCACTCTGTTTTCTCAGCTTTGTGCTGATAGGTCTGCGCTCGGCGTCCTTCGATCAGCAGACCATTCCCGTCTACGTCAGCGGGAGCAGGCCCTCGGTGCGCACCGAGAGCCATTCCTCGGGCCGGAACCCGTACACCGGTGAGGACACCACCTTTGCCTGGGACGTGAGCCAGCGAGCCGGGACGACCTTCCGCCCCCGGGAGGGAGACGGCACGATCACCGTTCTGACGGGCATGCTGGAGACCTCGCTCCCTCCCGGCTGCGGGGGCAAGAGCCTCAAGTGGAGTCTCGCCGCGGACGGCAGGACCATCGACCGGGGCACCAACCACTACCGCAGGACGATGACCCACACCATCAACCACCACTTCAGCCGCACGCCCCGCGTCATCACGCTGACCGCCTCCTGGAACGGCGGAACAGCCCCCTGCACGGCCTTCCAGCTCACCTGGAGGTACGCGACCCTTTTCAAAGACCCGCCCTGGTTCTGGGAGCCGGCCTTCTACAGCTTCGGCGACTGACCAGCCCGCTGTCCCGCTGTCCTGCTGTCCCGCTGTCCCGCTGTCCCGCTGTCCTGCTGTCCGGCGCCTGCGACGTGTGTGGTGACGACATCAAGGGCGACGAGGCCGGCGCGGCGTTGAGACCCGGGCCGGTGCCCGCAGTGCCCTCGATCCCCAGGTTTTCCACGCGGAGCGGTCAGCGCGGCGGGAGCGTCACTCGGGGCCAGGGAGCCCTGCCCGGCGGCGAGTTCCGGCACGTACACAGCGTCGTCCGGGAGACTCCGAGCAGCTTCGCGATCGAGATGACGGCGTTGTCGGGGCGGGTGAGCAGGATGCATGCCGGTGTGTGAGCGCGCCGGAGAGGCAACATCTCCATGACCTCAACCGCATAGAGCTCCCATCGACCAGACCTGTCGCCAATAGCAGGGCAGGCCCGCGTCGTCATGGCCGACCCCGGTGTCGCTCACGACGGCAGAGCGTGCGCCTCCATGGGCAGAGATCAGGCGTAGTCCCGGACGCCGGCGCACGGTTTTCGCAGTACGGGGAGGGGCAGGTGGCCGGTTCCCATCCGCTTACGTGGATCGGCGAGATGCACTTGGATGAGCCGCCGACGGAGCCGTTCTGCCTGTTCGGTACGTGGCCGATCGCGCATCGCTTGTTGGTCATGTCGTTGACGGTATGGAAGACCCACTGCCCGTTCTTCTTCTCGGGCCGGATCTCCTGGGTTGCGGTGAAGGCCGCGCGGCCGATCATGACTCAAACGTCCCTCTGTGTGGCACCCCACGAACGATTGGCCGGGGCCGGGTGCGAAAGTGTTGTGTCGATCAAGGAGAGGCCGTGGGGCCTGTGCTGACAGGGGGGCAGGCATGGCTACGCCAGGCGAGTATCACAACAGGTGGGGAGGGGCAGGCAGCCACCTGCCGGATGACACCATCCCGCTGCGTGCACCCGCAGGGAATGCTTCCGGGGCCTCGCCTCACCGCGGGTATGACGTCACGGAACAGCCTCGGCACGCTCACGATGTAGGGAGCGAGGCCGACGACCACGGCAATCCGTTGCCGCCTGGAGATCCCGGATCGAAACCGAGGGGCAGCGTTTCGAGCCTCGCGAAGTCCAGCGCCTTGATGGCGGCGGGCACGATCGTGTCCAGACTCACCGGATTTCTGCGCACGCTCGTCATGGCGGCCGCGATCGGTGTCGGAACGCTCAACGACTCCTATCAGGTCGCCAATGTCCTCCCCACGATGATCTACATCCTGGTCGGCGGCGGCGCGCTCAACGCGGTGTTCGTGCCTCAGCTCGTACGCGCCATGAAGAACGACGACGACGGTGGTGAGGCGTACGCCAACCGGTTGCTCACCCTGGTCACGGTGGCCCTTGCCGGCACCACGGCGATCTGTGTGCTGGCCGCGCCGCTGCTGGTCCGGATGATGTCGCCAGATATTGCCGCAGACCCCCAGCGCATGGCCGTCACCGTGGCCTTCGCCCGGTACTGCCTGCCCACCATGTTCTTCATGGGAGTGCATGTCGTGCTCGGGCAGATCCTCAACGCCCGCGGCCGCTTCGGCGCGATGATGTGGACTCCCGTCCTCAACAACATCGTGATCATCGCTACCTTCGGGGCCTTCATCTGGGCCTTCGGCGGCTTCACCGATTCCGGTGTCAGCCCTGCAGCCATGACGCCTGAAGGAGTCCGGCTCCTCGGCATCGGCACCTTGCTGGGACTGGCCGTACAGGCGCTGGCAATGCTCCCGTACGTACGCGACGCCGGCGTCGCTTTCCGTCCGCGCTTCGACTTCCGGGGACACGGCCTGGGCAAGGCAATGGGCCTCGCCAAATGGACGCTCCTCTTCGTGCTTGCCAACCAGATCGGCATGATCGTCGTCACTCAGCTCGCTACCAAGGCGGGCGCCGCCGCCGAACGGGCCGGGCACCCTGGTTCCGGCATCACCGCCTATAACTTCGCTTACCAGATGTGGCAGATGCCGCAGGCGATCATCACTGTCTCGGTCATGACCGCTGCGCTCCCACGGATCTCCCGCGCCGCCCAGGACGGCGACACCGCAGCCGTTCGCGACGACCTCTCCTACGGCCTGCGGACCTCGGCGGTCGCCATCGTTCCTTGCGCTTTCGCTTTCCTGGCCCTGGGCGTACCGATGGCCACCCTGCTCTATGCAGGCTCCGGCACCGAGGGCGCCCAAGGCATCGGCTACGTCCTCATGGCCTTCGGCCTGGGCCTCATTCCCTACTCGGCGCAATACGTCATCCTGCGCGGCTTCTATGCCTACGAGGACACCCGCACTCCCTTCTACAACACCCTCGTCGTGGCCCTGGTGAATGCCTCTGCCTCCGGGCTGTGCTTCGCGCTCCTTCCCCCACGCTGGGCCGTCGCCGGCATGGCCGCCTCCTACGGACTGGCCGTCACCATCGGCAGCGCAGTCGCCTGGCGCCGCCTGAGCAGGCAACTGGGCGGCGATCTGGACGGCCCACGCATCCTGCGCACCTACGTACGGTTGGCCGCCGCCGGTGCCCCGGCCGCGCTGGCGGCCGGAGGCGTGGCCTGGACGCTGCTCAATGGTTTGGGCAGCAACGCCCTGGGGGCACTCGTGGCCCTGCTCGCCGGCGCAGCCGTCCTGCTCGGCGTCTTCGTGGGCCTTGCCCGTCTTCTGAGGATCCACGAGCTCAGTGCCATGTTGGCCATGGTTCGCGGTCGCCTCGGACGCTGAAAGGAAGTACGTCCTCGACGGTGACCGGGCCGCGGGGCATGGCGTGCTCGATGCGGTGGGTGCCGCTCAGGCGCTGTTCGGCGACCGCCTCGACAGCGGTGCGTTGCACCAGTAGCCGCTGATGGAGAAGGTCAGCGGGCCCGCCTCGGGCGCCAGCGCGTACGGCTCGACGGTCCAGGGGCGGGTGCTGGGTGGGCGTTGCGGCGCGGCACGGCCAGGTTCTCGGCGAGCGGCTCGGTCGCGATCAGCTTCGTGGGGCGGTACCGGGTGCCGAGGTAGGCGGCCGACAGGCCCACGTGGGCGCCTACGTCTTACGTCGTCGACGGTCTGCGCCGGCTGACAACCGGCGGCGACGTCGCCGTCGTCCGGCAGGGTTCGGACAGGGTGCCGCCCCCCTCCGGCCGGATGCACGGACCGGCTAGCCGGTCGTATGCGTCGGCGCGAACATCCGCAGCCGGGCCGGGAGGACGACGACGGAGGGGCCGGGTGCGGCCAGCGCCGCCGCCAGGTCCGTACGCAGCCGCTCGGGGCTTGTACGGACCGCTGGTACGCCGAAGGACCGGGCGAGGGCGACGAAGTCCGGCCGGGCCAGTTCCGTGGCGGTGGCCTCGCCGAAGGCGTCGGTCATGTACTCGCGCAGGATGCCGTAGCCGCCGTCGTCCACGATGAGCCAGGTGACCGGCAGGTCGTACTGCCGGGCGGTGGCCAGTTCGGCGAGGGAGTACATCGCCCCGCCGTCGCCGGAGACGGCGAGCACCGGCCGGGCCGGTTCGGCGGCGGCCACGCCGAGGGCCGCCGGGAAGCCGTAGCCCAGGCCGCCGGCGCCCTGGGCGGAGTGCATGGTGTTCGTCCGCCGGGGGTCGAAGGCGGACCAGGCCCAGTAGGCCAGGATCGTCATGTCCCAGCAGCTGACCGCGTCGTCGGGGAGCGCGTCCCGTACGGAGGCGAGGATCTGCTGCTCGAGGTCGAGGTGCTGGCTGTCGATACGGTCGCGGACGTGGGCCAGGAGCCCGGCCACGGCATCTTCGGGGGCGACGGCGGCGCCTTCGCGTGGCGGGCGTTCCTCCAGCGCCTTCACCAGGGCGCCCAGCGCGAGCCGGGCGTCCGCATGAATGCCCAGCGCGGCATGGTTGGACTCCAGCTTGCCGAGGTCCGCCTCGATCTGTACGACCCGGCCGCGGGGCCGGAAGGTGTGGTAATTCGAGGAGAGTTCACCGAGCCCCGAACCGACGACCAGGAGGGTGTCGGCGTCCTCCAGGAAGGCCGTGGTGTGGCGGTCCTCCAGCCAGGACCGCAGGGAGAGCGGATGCTCCCAGGGGAAGGCGCCCTTGCCGCCGAAGGTGGTGGCCACCGGCACCCGCAGCCGTTCGGCGAGCGCCAGCAGCTCCGCCTCGGCTCCGGCCCGTACGACACCGCCACCGGCCAGGATCACCGGCCGCCCGGCCCCCGTCAGCCGGTCCGCCGCCGCGGCGATCAGCTCGGGGCGCGGCGCCAACTCCCTCGGCTCGGCATCGAGGTGGGTCACCGGCGGCACGTCGACCTCGGCCAGGAGCACATCCTGCGGGATCTCCAGCCACACCGGCCCGTGCGGGGTGCTCAGCGCCGACTCCCATGCGGCGGCCACCGCGGACGGGATCTGCGACGCCGTACGGGCCGTGTGCACGGACTTGACCACACCCCTGAACGAAGCGCTCTGGTCGGTGAGTTCATGCAGATAGCCGTGGCGGCCGCCGCCGATCCCGGCCAGCGGTACCTGGCTGCCGATGGCCAGTACGGCGGCCGAGGCGGCCGCCGCCTCCTGGAGCGCGGCCAGCGTCATCAGCGCGCCGGGGCCGGTGGAGACCAGCAGCGGCGCGACCCCGTGCGTGGTTCTGGCGTAGGCATCGGCGGCGAACCCCGCGTTGTTCTCCACCCGCAGCCCGACATAGCGGAGCGGGGAGCGGCGCAGCGCGTCGAAGATGCCGAGCGCGTGCTGGCCGGGGAGCCCGAAGACGGTGTCGGCGCCCAGTGCGGTCAGCGATTCGACGACCAGGTCGCCTCCGCTCCGCTGCGCCGGCGTCGGCGTCGGCGACGGTTCGGTGGTGTTCATCGTGGGTCGGGTCTCCGTTTCGTGGGGCTGGTGCTCGGTCCGGCGGCCGCGCGTCCTCAAACGCCGGACGGGGCGGACGGTGCAGCCGGCCGGCCGGCCAGCCGGGCCCGCCAGGCCGCCAGCAGCGCCGCGTCCGTGGGCCTGGTGGCCAGGCTGACCGCCACGTAGACCAGGAGGGAGGCGATCAGTCCGTAAGAGATCGGTTCGTTGGCCAGCACGCCGAACCAGGCCATGAGGCCGACGACGGTCACGCCGCCCACCGCGACCGAGGCGAGGGCGCCCGCCGCCGTGCCCCGCTTCCACAGCAGGCCGCCCAGGATCGGCACCAGCAGCCCGCCGACCAGCAGGTTGTAGGCGACGGTGAGCGCCGCGACAACATCGTTGAGGCTGATCGCGATGGCAATGACCACCACGCCCATCAGCAGGATGAAGGCGCGGTTTCCGGCCACCTCGTCATGGCCGGTCCGCCGGTCCGAGGGGCGCCATCGGGCCCAGATGTCGTTGTTGGCGACCGTCGCGCAGGCGATCAGCGCGCCCGAGGAGGTGGACATCACGGCGGACAGCGCCGCCGCCAGCACCAGCCCCCGTACGCCCATCGGCAGCGCGTCCTTGACGATCGTCGCGAACGCGTCGTCCGGGCTGCCCAGATGGGGATAGAGGACCTTGGCCGCGGTGCCGATGACGGCGCCGGCGAGCGCGTACACCAGACAGTACGTGCCGGCAGCGGTGCCGCCGAGGCGGGCCACCTTGTCGGTGCGGGCGGTGAACACCCGCTGCCAGATGTCCTGCCCGATCAGCATGCCGAAGGAATAGATCAGGACGTAGGTGAAGACCGTCTGACCGCCGATGCCGAGCGGCGCGAAGTAGTCGTGCGGCAGCTGGGCCTTCATCTCGGCGAAGCCGCCCGCCTTGATCACCGCAATGGGCAGCAGAAGCAGCAGCACACCGATCGTCTTGACGACGAACTGGACCATGTCGGTCAGGGTGATCGACCACATGCCGCCGAGCGTCGAGTACGCCACCACGATCGCCCCGCCGAGGATGATCGACAGCGTGCGGTCGAGGCCGAAGAGGACGTCGAAGATGGTCGCGTAGGCGATCGTCGAGGTCACGGCCAGCATCAGCGTGTACGCCCACATGACGACGCCGGAGATGAGGCCGGCGGAGCCGCCGTAGCGCAGATCGAGCATCTCGGAGACGGTGAAGACCTTCAGCCGGGCGATCCGGGCCGAGAAGAAGATGCTCAGCGCGAGCAGCCCGAGGCCGATGGTGAAGACCATCCAGGCACCGGAGAGGCCGTACTGGTAGCCGAGCCCGACGCCGCCGATGGTGGAGGCGCCGCCCAGCACGATCGCCGCCATGGTTCCCGAATACATCGCGGGGCCGAGGCGACGCCCCGCGACCAGGAAGTCGCTCTTGGACGTGGCGCGCCGCATCCCCCACCAACCCATGGCGAGCATTCCGGCCAAATAGAGCACGATCACCGCATAGTCGACAGCCATGGGCCATCCCTTCCAGCTACGCCGAGGGGAGAGGGGGAGCGGAGGGGGCATGGAGCGAGCGGCCCGCCTCGGAGGTTGACCCTAGGAGGCGGCAAGGCGACGCTGAAGTGTACGTTTCTTCCACTCGCCGGCCCTGAAGTAGATGGTTCGCACATGTCGCCCGCAACAACGCCACCACCGCCCGCCGCCCCGGGGGTGCGCGCCGTGCCACCGCCGTCCACGCCGCCCGTAGCACTGTCCGCGCTCCTGGCCCGTACGGACCTGGGACTGCGGCAGGTCGCCGGGCCCCGCGAGGGCATTGCGATCCACTGGGTGCACACGTCCGAGATGGCCGATCCGGTGCCGTATCTCCTGGGTGGCGAGATGCTGCTGACGGCCGGGGTGCATCTGGCGGAGGCCGCGGGCGGGGAAGGGGGCCTGGACGCCTACCTCGACGGCTATGCCGCCCGTACGGTGGCCGCCGGTGCGGCCGCGCTGGGGTTCGGGATCGCTCCGGTGCACGACGCCGTTCCGCGTGCCCTGGTGGCGGCCTGCGACCGGCACGGTCTGCCGCTCGTCGAGGTGCCTCCGGCCACGCCGTTCACCGCCGTCGAGAGCGCCGTGTGGCAGGCCGTCACCCAGGCCCGGCACCGCGAACTGACCCGGCTCAGCGAGGCACAGCGGGCCCTGGCCGCGGCCGCCGCACGGCCCGACCCGGCGCCCGCGGTCCTGCGCGCACTGGCCCGCCATGTGGACGGCTGGGCCGCCCTGCTCGCCCCGGACGGCACGGAACACGGTTCGGCCGGGCCCGGCCCCACCGGCGCCGGGCGGGCCGCGGCCGCCCATCTCGCCCGTATCGTCGGCAGCGGCGGCCCGTCGTCGGCCACGGACACGCTGCCCGCCGGCCCCGCCTCACCGGCCGCCGGCACCCACCTGACGGCGTTCGCACTCACCGGCCCCCGGCCGCTGGCCCTGGTGGTGGCCACTCGCCCGGACGACCCGCCCGCGCACTCCATCGCGGGCGTCGCCGCCGTCCTGCTGTCCCTGATCACCGGCCCGGCGACGGGCGGCGACCCGGCCGCCGCCGATCACGCCGCGGCGCTGGCCCGGCTGCTGCTCGGCGCGCACCCGGCGGATGTCGCCCCGCTGCTGGGCCACCCCTTGTGGACCGTCGTCCACGCCGAACCGCGCCGCGACACCGCCGCCTCGCCCGCCTCCCTGGCCGCAGCCCTGGGCACCGCCCTCATCGCGCCGCCCGGACCGCCGTCCGCCCTGCGCGCCCTGGTCCCCGCCGACCGCGAGATCACCGCGCACCCCGGCTGGACGCTCGGCGTCAGCGACCCCGTCCCGGTGGCGGAGCTGCCGGCCGCCGACCGGCACGCCGCCTCCGCCCTCCGCCGCGCCCTCGCCCGCCGCGCTCCTCTCGTACGCCACCGCACCCCCGGACCCCACAGCATCTCCTCCCTCGTCACCCCCGCCGACGCCCAGCAACACGCCCGGGCCCTCCTCGCCCCACTGGCCGACTCCCCGCCCCTCTTCGCCACGCTCCACAACTGGCTCTCTCTGCACGGAAATTGGGACCGCACGGCGACCGCGCTCGGCCTCCACCGCAACACCGTCCGCCAGCGCATCACCCGTATCGCCGGCCTCCTCGATACCGATCTGGACGACCCCGATGTGCGGATGGAGCTGTGGTTCGCATTGCGGGCGCTCGATCGTGACGCTCGGCGGGAGTGATGCCGCGGGGCGGGCACGGAGGGGCTCGAACGTGTCGCCGACGCCCGGGAGACGAAGAAGAGGCGCGGCGAACACTCCGGCCCCGGACCGAAGATCATCCCAGCAATATCGCCCCCACCCTCGCCGCCCCCACCCTTGCCGCCGACGCCATCGCCGCAGGCGACTCCCCGCTCTCCGCCCGCGAAGCCGGCATCCTCGCCCTCGCAGCCGACGGCGCCACCGTCACCGTGGTGTCCCGGCGCATCGGGGCGCCGCCGTCGTGCTGACGATGGATGAGGGGGCCAGAGGCTGCGGGCGAAGTCGCCTGCCGGGTCACCAAGGCCGTTCGTCGGTGCCGGCCGGAGCTTCTGGACATCATCAGGGTTGGGCCCGACACCGCCGCTGCCCTGTTGATCGCTGCCGGCGACAACCCGGAACGACTGGCCAGCGAGGCATCGTTCGCCGCTCTGTGCGGCGTCAGCCCGGTCGAGCAGTCTTCCGGAAAGACACAGCGACGGAGACTGAACCGCGGAGGAAACCGGCAGGCCAACGTTGCCCTCTACCGCATCGTCATTACTCGCCTTCGCCGTGACGCCCGCACACGTCTCTACCTCGAACGACGCACCAAGCAAGGCATGTCGAAACGCGAGATCAGCCGTTGCCTCAAACGCTACGTCGCTCGCGAGATCTACGGTCAGATCCAGCGGACGCCAGCTGCCTCGTCTGCTGCCGCTTGACGCAACATAGGGGCATCCTGAACACGCTCAAGAGGTCTCTGGCGAACCTGGCCAAAAGGGGTATCGATCAGCTCACCACGCTGATCAAGACTCGACGCAAACGAATGCAGTACCGGCCAGGCCTCGTCGACGGCTACGTCACCAAGACCGGACTCGACCTCGCACCTTCGTAGCTCCGGCCGCTGCTGATTTCCCGCTACGCTCCCCGGATGGAATTGGTCGTCGCGATGGGGATATGGCTGTATGACGGCGCTGTGCCCACGACGGTCCGCGTGGTCATGCTGGACTATGACTTCTGGTTCACCATCGCAGAGGCAGACGGGGACCTGGAGCCGGGCGAGTCTCCGGAACTCAACGAGGAGAACCGTCTCTACTATGTGCGGCATCGGTCGGGATGGCCTGCACCCGACTGTCAGTTCTGGCCGGACTCGCCAGGATTCCACACCCTTGCGGAGGCTGTCGCTGATGCAGAAGCGGTCGCCCCGGGTCCGATTGTGTGGCAGTAGGGGTGCTACGACGGCACGAACTCAGTGCTTGTCACGTCATCCAGGATCCCGACCGAGTCGATGTGCGACCCCCGTAACCCCAGCCATTAATGATCTCTAGAGGGCGGCGCGGGCTCCGGGAAGTAGTGGGCTCGGTGGGAGCCGCACGTGCCGAAGAACGTCGGCCGGGGCGGACGATGGAAGTGTCATCATCGGTGATCAACGGGATCATCTTCCGGCAGCGGACCGGGATCCCATGGCGCGATCTGCCGTCTCGGTTCGGGAAGTGGCAGACGATCTACGACAGGCACCGCCGATGGTCGGCGGACGGCACCTGGGAGAAGGTCCTTCGCTCCGTCCAGGCCGACGCCGATGCGGAAGGCCGGGTGGGCACCACGGAAACCCGGCAAGCGGATCCGCCCCACCCGGCACCGGGACGATGAGGCTCTGGGCCGTTCACGCGGCGGCTTCACCTCGAAGGTCCACCTGGCGGGCGAGGGCGGACGGCGGCCGCTCGCATTCGTCGTCACACTTGGGCAGTGGGGTGATGCCCCGCAGATGATCGAGGTCCTGGACAGCGTCCGCGTTCCACGTCCGGGTGGCGGGCACCCACGCACCCGGCCGGACCACATGTGCGGGGACCGGGCCTGCAGTCCCCGTCGTAACCGCCGCCGTCTACGCCGTCGGCAGGTCAAACACACCGTTCCCGAGCGCAAGGACCAACGGTTCAACCGCCAGGGCCGTCGCAGGCGCCCCGGTGCTCGTCATCGACGCCGTGGCCTACGGGTTGCGTCGCGCCGTGCGCTGACAGTCCGGTCCTGGCGTACTTGCATCACCAGGTCGCAGCGGTCGCGTTGCCGGCCTCGTGGCGCAGTTCCATGACGGCCGCGATGGCTTCGAGCCAGCGCGCCACCGTGTCGTCGCCCAGCACGACACCGGCCGCGTCGGTCAGCCATGCGCGGACGGTACAGGCGGCGGTCTCCCCGGGGGAGGCTCGTCGAGGTCTGCGGCGTAGCGGGTGCCCCCGCTGCGTACGACCTTGGCGAGGAAGTCGAGCGAGCGGGGCAGAGCACCTTTCTGGTCGAGGGTGATGGCAGCGGCAATGGCGCCGTCGCCGAACAGGGCTGTGCGGTGGGGATCGTTCCTGTCCAGGCCGTACCGCAGGAGGGTGGGAACGTCGGTCGTCTCCAGCAGTCCGCTGTCGGTCTTTCCCGGCCGCTGGGTGCTCATTGTCGCGTCGCTGGTTTCGAGTCGTGTTTACGGTCGTTTGACGGTGACCGTGTAGGTGATGCGTTCCGGCTTCGGACGGTGCTTGGGGGCTCGGGGCGCGCGGCCCGGGCACGTCTGGAGGTCGCAGTGGTACAGCAAGATCTTGGTCGTGCCGGGCCCCTGGGCGTGGAACCTGAAATACAACGTCCCGCCACCGCCCACGATGTCCGGATCGGGGTTGTCCGGCTTGTAGCCCGTACCACGGCTGCCGACGACCTCGGGGTCCGGTCGAGGGCTGAGGAGTTTGCGCTCCTCCCCGACCGAAGCGTTGTACGGCACGGCGATGGAGAAGTCCTCCTGCGCGCGCACCGTGATGGACCGCTGATCGCCGGTGAAGACGGTCGAAGCACGGGACTGGGCGGGGTCCGGAGGATGAGAGGACTGCGGCGCCGCACCGCAGCCGACGGCCAGTTCCAGTGCGCAGACTACGGCGACCGAGTACGCGATCTTGCGGATCATGACCTGCCTATCGGGGAATGCGGACTGCGGAGACGTCCGGGACACCGCCCGTGGACGCCTTGGCCATACGGCCGTTGATGAAGCCATCTTCGCTGACCCAGGTCGTCGTCCCCCAGGGGTTGTACACCTGCAGCATGGTGCCTTCCTGGCCGGTGATCATCATGGCATGTGCGCCTTCCCTGCCCTGTGTGGCGCAGCGCAGGAGCTGGACCCCGTACTGCGCGGCTTCGACCACATCGGCGAGGCCCCGAAGTTGGAGACATCGACATCGGGTCACCCCCTGCGACCGCACGACACAGCAGCGGCTCTCAAGGGCCATCCCCCGTCATCATGCGGATGCCTACCGGGAGATGAGCAATAGAGCTTCCCTGCTAGGGTGCGCCGATGTCATCGATCAAGCAGTTCCAAGTCACCTTCGACTGCGCAGAACCTGAGCGCGTCGCTCGTTTTTGGTGCGAGGTGTTGGGGTACATCGTACCGCCGCCACCGGCGGGGTTTGCTACTTGGGACGATTTCGATCGTTCGCTGCCGCCTGAGCGTCAGGGTTCAGCGTTCGCCTGCATTGATCCCTCAGGTGTGGGCCCGCGACTGTTCTTCCAGCGGGTTCCCGAGGGCAAGGTCGTCAAGAATCGGGTGCATCTTGACGTGCGGGTCGGTACCGGGCTCGTGGGTGAAGAGCGCCTCGCCGCACTCGAGGCCGAGTGCGCACGACTGGTCGCGCTCGGCGCGGTATGCGTGCAAGTACTGCGTGCCGATGGCTATAACGAGTCGTGCATCGCGATGCAGGACATCGAGGGCAACGAGTTCTGTCTCGACTGAGCATCCTCCGAGACGGCAAGGTGGGGAGCCGTCTCCCTTGTGCCTCTCTCAAAGGTGGTCCCGTACGGGGCGGGAGTTATCCCGTGAGGGCGAGGTTGTGAAGTCGGGCGATGCCGAGCATCGCGGTGTGAACGCCGCCGCCCTTCAGACGGCAGTCGCGAAGGATCTTCCAGGCCTTCATCCGCGCGAAGACCCGGGCCCGGACCTTGCGGTGGGAGATGTTGTGCTCCTCCTTCCAAGCAGGCAGTTCGGTCCGGCCGCGTTCGCGGCGGTGCGGGATGACCAGGCCGGTGCCCGGATAGCCGCCGTCCGCGATGACCGCGGTCCGGCCGACGGCGACGACGAGTCGGGTGTCGGCGTCGATGACGACCTGGTGGTTGGTCGAGTAACGGTAGTTCTTGGACTGCTCGGCAACCGTGTAATCCCGGGGGAGGAGGACCAGGGTGCCGTCGGCGATCAGCACGGCGTCCTTGCGGAACCGCCTGCGGGGCCGGAGCGCGAGCGACGGCCCGAGGTGGCCGATCATGCGGTCAGCGGCCGACTTCGACACCCCGAACAGCGGGGCGAGCTGCCGCAGCGTCAAGTCCGTGCGCCAGTAGGCCGCTACCAGCAGGATCCGGTCCTCCAGTGTCAGGCTCCACGGCCGGCCCTTGCGTACCGGGTCCGAACCTTCGCGCCGCGTCGCAGTGACCAGCTTGCCGAACTGCCGCGGGCTCAGCCCGGTGAACGGGGCTGTCCAGGACGGCTCCGACGCCGTGATCACACCAACCACCACAAGATCATCTCACCCGTGATCAGCAGTTACGGGACAACCCTTGGCTCCTGCAGCGAAGATGTCCTGTCTCAATCAAGTCCGGGCAGTCCCAGAGGTATCCGGCAAGTGAGTTGACGTGTCGGGCGAGGGTCCAGCTACCTGAACCGCCCTTCATTACGCCCACGTTCAGACGCAAGGCCCGCTGGGCGGCGAACCCGTCGAGATCGTGCGCTTTGCCCATCTGCTGATGCCTGCCCGTTTCACGTCCCTCGGGTCGTGACGAAGCGGAGCTGTGCGGCGGCGCTCGAGCCTGCGCCGCGTGGCGGCCGCGGCCGCGGCCGATGCGTCTACTGATGTCGCCCCAGGCGAGTCACAGTGGCGGTAGGTCACGTTACGTCGCGGTGACTGATGTCCTGCTGGAGCGGGCTGCCTAGTCTCGTGTCTATCCCTGGCAGCAACGGATCGAAAGCGGGCCCCGCATGCGTCGGCTGACGTATTTCATCGGCTGCAGTGTCGACGGCTTCATCGCCGGTCCGGAAGGGCAGCACGATTCCTCCGGATTCGACGGCGACCTCAAGGCCGCGATTCTTGCTGAGCACCCCGAGACCGTCCCGGACCACGTCCGCAGGTCCCTGGGCGTCGTCGGCACGGCCAACAGGAAGTTCGACACTGTCGTCATGGGGCGCGGCGCTTACGAGACGGCTCGGGCGACCGGCGTGACAAGCCCGTATCCCCATTTGCGGCAGTACGTGTTCTCCTCGACCCTGATACGTCCCGACCCTGAGGTAGCTGTCGTAGCCGACGATCCGGTGGAGTTCGTCCGCGGGCTGAAGCGAGAACCGGGCATCGGTATCTGGCTCTGTGGTGGCGCTGTGCTGGCCGGTCAGTTGCTGGGGGAGATCGACGAGTTGATCGTCCACCGCTACCCAGTGGTATTCGGCGACGGCATCCCCCTGTTCCACACCTCGTTCGCCCCTTCCCACTTCACCCTGACCGGGTCCCGGGTCTTCACCACCGGGACGACCGTCACCACGTACGCCAAGCAGTAGGAGAACACGTGTGGTTTCGACGCACGACCGAGGCCGATCTGGAGCGCGTCGTAGAAGTGATCGTGGATGAGCCGGTGGGCTGGATAGGCGCTGACCGCTATCTGGCCGAGATGCGGCAGGGGATGTACCGGCCTGAGTGGACCTGGATCGCCGAGGACGCCGGGCGGGTGGCGGCGCGAACCCTGTGGTGGGGGCGGACGGACAGCGCTCACCTCATCGCCCTGGACTGCCTGCACGTCGACCCCGCATTCGCCGACCGGACGGAAGTCGCGGCGGGGCTACTGGCCGCTGGGCTGCAGGCGTTCGCCGCGTCTCCTGCACACCGCGTGGTGGGACTGGCCCATCGAGCTGGTCACCGAACACACCCGCACTATCATGGCCGGGACCCCGGCAGAGATCGAAAGTATCGGCAACGGGCGTGACAGAACCGGCAGTTGACCCACAGCAGTTCAGATGAGGAGCTGTTGGACGCAAGTCGCGCTGGTCGGAGTCAAGTTGACCACCACGCGTGATGCTGCAAGCGCCGCTTGTTGTCTGCGTGAGTACCGAACGGCGTCCGCAGGAACAGCCAGTGGGTGCGCGGAGCGTGCGCGCCATGAGAATGAGGAGAGAGAGCCTGAATGGCTGTGTTCATCGAGGAGTTCGCCGTGGCCGAGGTCGGCAGCGGACCGTACGCGCTCACCAGCGGCCCGGACGGGGCGCTGTGGTTCACCATGGTTCACGGCGGAAGCATCGGGCGGCTTGTGCCCGGAGGTGAGCTTTCGACCCACCAACTCGATCCGGAGTGCGGGCCGACCATCATCGTTGTCGGGCCGGACGGCGCCTTGTGGTTCACCGAGCACCGGGCGCACCGCATCGGCCGGATCACTCTCGACGGCGAGGTTACGGAGTTCGCGCTGCCTACAGTGCAGTGCGGGCCGTTCGGGATCGCCGCCGGGCCGGATGGGGCACTGTGGTTCACCGAGACCGCTGCCGACCGGATCGGCCGGATCACGACCGACGGCCAGGTGACCGAGTTTCCACTGCCGGCCACCGGGGCCTTCCCCTCTGCGATCACCGCAGGCCCGGACGACGGGATGTGGTTCACCCTGAACCAGGCCAACGCGATCGGGCGGATCGGCATGGACGGAGCCGTCACCCTGCACGCCCTGCCGACCGACTCCGCCGCCCCGGTGGGCATCGCAGCGGGCCACGATGGGGCGCTGTGGTTCGTGGAGATCGGCGCCGGGCAGATCGGGCGCATCACCCCCGACGGCCGGACCACCGAGTTCCCGCTGCCCGACCGCACGTCCCGGCCGCATGCCATCACCGCCGACAGCACCGGGACGCTGTGGTTCACCGAGTGGGCCGCCAACCGCGTCGGCTCCATCACCCCCGACGGGGCGATCACCGTGCACGAGCTGCCGACCGCCGACTCGGAGCCCCACGGCATCTCCCTGGGCCGGGACGGCTCTGTATGGGCAGCGCTGGAGACCGGCGCACTCGCCCGCGTCACCACAAGGCCGGGCGCCTGACCCACATCCGGGCGGCCGGGCGCACGTTGCTCGGGAAGCCTGAGCAACAGCACTTCCAGACGACACACCAAACGAAAAGAGAACCCCATGAAATTCGCACTCGTGATCTTCGAGACGGACGAGTCGCGCAAGAGGATCCAGACCGACCGGGACACCCACCGAGGAGCCTACGAAAGCTGGATCGGGCAGATCGCGGCGGCGGGCAAACTGATCAGTGGCGATGCCCTTGCGACCGAGCACATCGCCGCGGTGACCGTGCGCAAGACCACCGACGGGGCGTCCACCGTGACCGAAGGGCCGGCGCACCCCGGGGAGGAGACCCTCGGTGGCTGGTTCGTGATCGACGTTGCCGATCGTGAGGAAGCCGTAGAACTGGCCAAGGGCCTGCGTACCCCCGAGACAGTCGAAATCTGGCCTCTGCTCGAAACGGCCTGAGTAGCACCGTCGGCCGCGGGGACAGAGAGGTGTCCGGAAGGCACGTATCCACGGCAGATTCCTGCGGTCGCGGCCGAAGTCCCAGCGAGCGCTGCCCGGAAGATTTTTGCGGGCGGCGCGGCGCCGCAGCGCCGCAGCGCGGGAAGTCGGCACCTGGACCACCAGGGTCACAAACCCCCAGACGTATAGTGGCGATCATGATGCTCGGTTGCGGCCGGGGACGCGGACCGGGGGAGCGCGTGGTGCAGGGACGTGCAAAAGAGCAGTGCCACATCCGTCGGATACTCGCCGACGCCCATCGCGGGGAGAGCAACTGCAGGCTCCTGCACGGAGAGGCCGGCATCGGCAAGACCACCCTCCTCGAGTACGCGGTCGCCCAGGCCGACGGCATGAGTGTGCTGCGGGTCGAGGGCATCGAGTCGGAGATGGAGCTGGCCTTCGGCGGGCTCCATCAGCTCCTCCTGCCGGTGTTGGATCGGCTCGACCTGCTCCCGCCACCGCAGGCCGGGGCCCTACGGGCCGTCTTTGGCCTGAGCGACGAGACCGTGCGGGACCGCCTCACCATCGGGCTTGCGGCGCTGTCGCTGCTCTCCGAGGCGGCCGCCGAAAAGCCCTTGTTGTGTGTGGTCGATGACCTCCAGTGGCTCGACCAACCGTCCGTGGATGCACTGCTCTTCGCCGCCCGGCGGCTGCGGGCCGAAGGCGTCGTCATGCTCTTCGCCACTCGCGAAACCTCCTCGGCGAGTGGAACGAAGGCACTGCCCCACGTGCCCCTCACCGGCGTCGACCGACAGTCGGCCGTGTCGCTGCTGCCCGGCCTTGCGCCCCCGGTCACCGAGTGGATCATCGATCAGGCGCAAGGCAACCCGCTGGCGCTGCAGGAACTGGCAGCCGCCCTGACCCCGGCTCAACGTGCCGGGCAGCTGGGGCCGTTGACGCTGCCCGATGCCCAGTCGGCGCCACCGAGTCGATTGCAGGACGCCTTCGCCGAGCAGATCCGCCGCCTCCCCGACGCCACTCAACGCATGCTTACGGTGGCCGCCGCGGACGACACCGGGGACCTGCCCACGGTGCTGGCCGCCGGAGCCAGGCTTGGCGGGGAGGTGAGGGATCTGGAGCCGGCCGAGCGTGCAGAGCTGATCTTCGTCTCCGCGCAGAGGCTGCGTTTTCGGCATCCCCTCATTCGGTTCGCCGCCTATCAACGCGCTCCGCTGGCCTGGCGGCTGGCGGTGCACCAGGCGCTGGTCGCGGTCCTGGACGGTCACCGGCACGCGCACCGACGCGCCTGGCACCTGGCTGCCGCGGCGACCGGCCCCAACGAGCAGGTCGCCGGCGAGCTGGAGCGGGTCGCCGAGTGGGCAGGCAGCCGGCAGGCAATGGCATCCGCGTCTGCCGCGTACGAGCGAGCCGCTCACCTCACCGCGGATACACCGAGGCGCGCCCGCCGCCTGATCAACGCCGCGCAGAAGGCGAGCGAAGCCGGCCAGGACGAACGATGCCGTGCCCTCACCGACCAGGTGCCGCTGCCTCTCCTGGACCCGGGCATGGCGGCGGACTTCGCCCGTGTACGCTCCGTGGTCGAGCTGGGCTACGGCAGCCCGGGGCAAGCCGCCCGCCTGCTGGCCGAATGCACGGACGCGGTATCCGTCGGCCGCCCCGACAAACTCGCCCCTCTGTTGACCGACGCCCTCCACGCGGCCTTCTCGGCCGGCGACGCAGCCCTCATGGTGGAGATCGCTGGGCGCACACCCTGCCTGCCCGTGGTGGCTACGCCCGCGAAGCTGCTCACCGGCGACATTCCTGGCGCACTTCGGACGCTGGACGATCACGTAGCGGCCGCTCGCCTCGCCGGAAGCGGCCTCATGGACCGTTTGATGGCCGGGATCTACTGCCACCTGGTCGCCGACCACGAGAGCGCGCACGCGCTGGCCGCCGCGGCGGTCACCCACTGCCGGGAGCAGGGCATCGGCGGATGGCTGCCCACCACGCTGCATCTGCTTGCCCAAGCGGAACTGGCACTGGGCCGGCACGACGACGCACACGCACACGCCGCCGAAGCACTCCGGCTTGCGGAGGCTTACGACCTGGACCACCGAGCCGCCCACCTGCGTGCCCTGCTCGCGGTGCTCGCGGCCGCCCGGGGAGAGGAGGAACATGCCCGGGAACTGGCCGGCCTGGCACTGGAATACACCCGCCCCCGCGACGTCGGACGGGGCACGGCGGACGCACTGTGGGCGCTGGGTCTCCTCGACCTCGGCCTCGGGCGTGCTCAGGCTGCGCTGGAACACCTGGAAGCGGCCCGGCAGGCAGCGGGTCACCCCCTCCTGGCCCGGCACCTGATGCCCGATCTGATCGAGGCCGCCGTTCGCGCGGGCCACCCGGAGCGGGCGAGGGAACCCGCGAAACAGCTCACGAGCTGGGCGGACGACCTCCAGCAACCCCACTTCACGGCACAGGCCCACCGCTGCGCCGCCCTGACCGGTCCGGACGCGTCGGCCGAGAAGCACTACGCATCGGCCCTCGACCTGCACACCCCGGGCGGTGACTTCGAGCGGGCCCGCACCGAACTGCTCTACGGCGAGTGGCTGCGCCGGGGCCGCCGCAAGCTCGACGCCCGCGACCATCTGCGTACCGCGAGGGAGCTCTTCGACAAGCTGGGTACACAGCCATGGGCCCGTCGGGCGGCCACAGAACTACAGGCTGCCGGCGAGACCCCGCACCCGGCCGATGCCATCGACTCGCCCATCAGCCGCCTGAGCTTGCAGGAACGTGAAGTCGTCCGACTCGCAGCCACCGGGGCCACCAACCGTGAAATCGCCACCCAACTGTTCCTGAGCCCGCGCACCGTGGGGCACCACCTCTACCGCGCGTTTCCCAAGCTGGGCGTCAGCTCACGAACAGAGCTCGCCGACCTACTCGCCTCCTGACAGCAACGAGGTCCTGTACTCAGCGAGCCCACACCGCACAGGACGCGGGTGGGCCGCCTACTCTTGGGACGTTGACTCGAGGGCGTCGAGGGCCAGTTGGCGATCCAGCGAGATCAGGCGCGAGTTCTGCCAGCGCCACGGCCTGCCAGTTCTCGTCCCTCCAACAGACGGCGAGCAACTGCAAGGAGTCGCGGCTCGGCAGAGGCGTGTCCTCGCCACGCAGCCCGCCACGGACACCTCGTCCCCCAACACGACGAAACCCCATGGCGGCATGCGTCTGGGCCACTGGCTGGCCCAACGTCGCGCGGAAGCCCGTCAGCGTACTCTGCCCTTCTGTGACGAACGCGCCCTGAACGAGATCTACCCGTCGTGGACAGCAACGAACTGGGGCAACACCTGACACCGCACCTACCCCCAGGCGCGCTGTGCCGCCCGCCGAGGTGGACTTCCCTTCCCCGACCGCAGACCCCGCGCCGACGAACCGCCCTTGGCCCGCTGGCTCGACAATGCAGATCACCCAGCTGTTCGAGCTCGACGAAGACCAGCACGAACTGCTGGGCGCCCTACAACCGGACGACCCCCTCGCCCTGCTGCTGCGCCGCCCGCGACCCGCGCACAAGCACCCCGGAACACCCTCACCCCAGGCTCCTGACCAGCCACGTCAAGACGGCGCGACTTCACAGTCGCCGGACGCGCAGCGCGCAGGTCAGCATCGGGAGGGTGAACTCGCCCTCGGCGGTCTCCGGTCGGCTCGCGAGGTAGGCGCGGATCCGGCCCAGCGTGGCCTGTCGTTCCTGTTCTGGCATGACCAACATCCCCGCCTTCGTCGCGAGGGTCGCGACCAGGGAGTCGGCGGTGCGACGTTGCCCGTGCGGGAACTCGGCCTGTTCCGGCGAGCCGAACCGGGCGGCCACGCCCGTCTTGGGAAGGTGCATGTCGGCCGTCTCAGTACGCCAACTGGCGGGCACGTCACGCGGGCCGATGGCCGCGCTCCCGCCGACCCGCGCGAGTCCGGCCACCCAGTCGACCCGGTCGTCCATGACGTTCCACAGACCGGCCAGGATCCCGCCGGGTGCGAGGACCCTGGCTATCTCGGGTCCCGCGACGGCCATGTCGAACCAGTGCATGGCGTTGCCGGACAGCACGGCATCGATGGAACCGTCCGGCAGCGGTATGGCCTCGGCGCGACCCGGCAGGGCACGGACAGCCGGCAGCGCGCGGCGCAACTCGGTCAGCATCGCCGGGTCGGGCTCGACCGCGACGACATCGGCGCCCAGCGCGACAAGCGTGGCGGTGAGCTTGCCGGTTCCGGCGCCCAGGTCGAGCACTCGCAGGCCGGGCGTGTGCCCGAGCGACCAGCGCACCGCGGCCTGCGCGTAGTCCGGGCGGTGCTCGGCGTAGGCGACCGCCGCCGCACCGAACGACGAGCTGTGAAGCAGCCGGTCATCCTGGTCCATGCGATCACCGTATCCAAGCTGCCACCGGTCGGATACCACGCCTCACTGCTTCGCCGCCACCCACGACCCGCACGAACACGCCGCAACAGCGTCACGCCAGGTCCCTGACCAGCCACTTCAAGATGGCGGACATGCTCTTTCAGCTGCGGGGGGGGGGGGTGGCGGGCAGGTCCTCGACTGGTTCCCAACGGGGTGTTGATGTGGGGGAGGGGCTGACAGGCCTGCACGGAAGAAAGGTCGGACTGTGTCCGGAACCTGGTCTGAGAGGTGGTTCAGATGTCGGCTGTCCGGGGGCGTGGGTACAGGTGGACTGTGCCTGAGTTGAATTCCTCTAGACCGACGACGGTGTCCGCGTAGTTCAACGTTACTTGCAGCCCTTTAATCCGCCTTAGGGGAGTGATGTCGGTGATATCAGGCAGTGATGCGCGGCAGTTGACGGATATGCTCTCCAGGTTGGGGAACGTGTCAGCGATCAGGCTCAATTGTGCATCTGAATCGATGGGTGACAACTGCAGGTGCTTCACGCTGTGCATAGGTGCGGCCTGCGCGAGGTCATACTGTGAGATGTAGAGATTCGTCAGGCGCGGTAGTGCGGCAATCTCTCGCCACTCTGCAGGAGTAGGCGCCGCGTTGATGACCAGATCATTCAGGTCTCGCCACTTGGAGACGCCTAGCAGGGGTGTATCAATCCAGCCCGCTAGGCGTAGTGCAGTCAGGTTCGGCGAAGCTGGCATCCCTTCCAGGCTCCCCCACGGCAGGCGACTGTAGAGAGCGAGCTCCGTGAGTTCTGGCAGTGAGGCCAGGGAGTTGAAAGAAAAATCTTCCGGGAGTTGAAGCAGCCTCAGGTTCGATATTCGAAGCCCTGAGAGGTCCTCAAGGTGGGTAAGTTGCGCGCATTCGCACAGGAGGAGTTCCTTCAGGGCGAGCAATGTGCGTACGAATTTCAGGTCTGTGAGCAGCCGGCCGGAGTAGATCTCGAGCATTTCGGTTTCGTGCGAGAGATGCTCGATTATTTCGTCTTGGGTGAATTCGTTCCGGAATATGATGTCGGTGATGGGTTGCAGGAGACGTAGGGCGTTCCGCTGATCGGCTGTTCTCACTTCAAGCGACAGGCGATCTTTGAAGGGGAGCAGGATGTCTTGGGCGTATGGGTCGGCCTCGAAGCGTTCCCAGACATCGACCAGCGCGTAAGACACCGAGGAAGGAGCCAGGGACTGTACGAAGCGGCGAAGGAAGGCGTAGGCATGATCGCCGCCAATGGCGGCTGCAGTTTGAATGACGGGGCCCACCTCGTCGTCTTTGAGACCTTGACGGCTCGGCGCAGGTCCAGGATGCCCGGTCCGAGCGCGGCAAGCTCCTCTGCCTCCTCCAGGGAGCGGGGAGGCATCAGGTGGCGTGCGCGCTGTTCGACCAGCCTGCGGGCGTCGGGTTCGATTGCGGTGGCGTATTGCAGGCCGGCGGCCGCCAGTAGGTGGAGTCTGCTTCGGTGCTCGCTCTCGGCGTCGCCGCGTTCGACGAGGCGACGGAGCAGGTCAGCGCTCTCGGCTGGGCGGGCGTGGGCGACGGCCATGCGTATGACGTCCTCCCACTGGTCGTCGTGGGCGTTGTTGACCAGCAGTGGGAAGTCATGGGCTTCGATGGCGGCTTTGGACCCGAGGTAGTCCTGGAAGGTGCGGTGCGCGAAGTCGATGGTGTCCGTGGTGGGCCGGCGCAGAAGTCCGCTGCGGCCGACCAGGTGCGTCAGGACCTGGTCGGCAGTGCCTTGCTCGGCCACGGCCTGCATAGCCGTCAGCGCGTCGTCGACCAGGGCCCGAGCAGTGGTCCGGTCCATCTCGGTCTGGCGGTTGCGGATGAGCCAGCAGGCCAGACGCTGCAAGAGCTGGATGCTCTGGTGTTCGGTGAGCCGGATGCCTTCTGGGACGTCGATGTTGCGCTCGAGGTCACGGCGGACGAGCAGCATCGACAGCGCTGCTTCGTACAGCTCCATGCGGCTGTGCGGCAGATGGCCGCGGCGGTCCCGGTGCAGTGCACAAATGAGTGCACACATCAGGGGTGTGCTGGACAACTGCGCCAGGTCTCGCTGGGCACGTACCGTCACCTGGAGAGCTGTTTCAAGATCATGCAGTGGTGAGCGTTCGGCCTCGGTTCCTGTACTTTGCCGGGCGGCGGTATGCCAGCGGCTGACGAACACTGCGGTGTCGGCGGTGTTCATGGGCCGCACCGACAGCTCGGTGAAACGCGACGAAGCGAGCCAGCCTTCGGGAACAGCTGACGGCCGCGTGGTGACCACGAAGCACGCGTCCGCGTACGCCGCCAGGAGCCGATCGAGCCAGTCCCGCGTGGCGCCCCGCTGCTCTTGCGGCACCTCGTCGATCCCGTCGACCAGAATGAGTGCCTCACCCCTGGCCAATACACCATCGGCCCAGTCCTCAGGTTGCGAGGCCGCCAGGGGTGCGCCGACCGCGAACAGGAAATCATGCGGTTCCGGAAGAGACCCACGCCGCACCAGCGTCCACAATGGCAGAACGAAGGGAATCAGCCCCCGCCAGTCTGCCAGCTCCTCCGGCAACCCACCGCGTGCTGTGGCAACAGCCAGCCACTGCAACAGCGTTGCATGTTAAGTCCAGCAAAGCCGTCGGCTTCTGAGGCCAGCCCCGCAACTACCCTCGCCTCTGCGCCGGCAGGCAGCGGGGCACCTCGTCGTGAGCCGTAAAAACTCACTGGCTTTGTCGGCGGGGCGAGTTAGAGTGGGTGCACAACGTCAGGCACCTCCCGGTGCGCAGGCCGCGGTTACTTCTTTGGCAGAACCACTTCGGTGGGCAGGGATCGAACCCTGCAAAACCGCAGCCGTCTTGATCTCGGGAGGCACAGCATCGGGGTGCCCGGTGCGCAGGCAGGGGATACTTCCACTGTTAATGGGGTGGTCGCGGGTTCGAGTCCCGTCGTCGACTACGGGTCGGCGTAGCTCAGTTGGCAGAGCACCTTGTTTCCTCAGCCGATTCTGATCTCGGGCACCCCGCTGCTGAGCTTCCCCTCCATGTGAGGGGCTTTCTTATGTCTCGCTTCAACACCCGTGGCGCTCGGTCCACCGCCAGCTCACCCGTGACCACGACCGGAGAGCGCACCCGCACCCACGAAGGTGGCGCCGGCTACCTGCGCGACGCCAAGTCGGAGTTGTTCCTCCTCGGTGTCGCCAACTTCGTCGGGGTCGACACCTTCTACGAGAAGGCGGGCGACCGCGACAACCGCTTCACCCAGCTCGTGCGGCAGCTCGCTGTTGAGGATCCCGACTGGACCGCAGATCTCCTCCGTTGGCTCCGAGGCGGGGGAAACATGCGCACTGCGGCGCTCGTGGGCGCCGCCGAGTTCGCCAACGCACGACTCGACGCTCAGCTGCCCGGCCACTCCCGACAGGTCATCGCTTCGGTGCTCCAGCGCGCAGACGAGCCCGGGGAGCTGCTCGGCTACTGGGCTACCCGGTACGGTCGCAAGCTGCCCAAGCCGGTGAAGCGCGGTATCGCCGACGCCGTCCAGCGTCTGTACAACGAGCGGTCGCTCCTGAAGTACGACACCAACTCCAAGGGGTACCGGTTCGGCGACGTCCTCAACCTCGTCCACGCCAGCCCGGCCGACGACAAGCCGTGGCAGGGCGACCTGTTCAAGCACTCCCTCGACCGGCGTCACGGCCGCGACACCGGCATCCCGGCCCGGCTGTCAACGCTGATTGCGCGCGAGCAGCTGATGTCCATCCCCGTCGACCGACGCCGCCAGGTGCTCGCCGACGACATGGAGCTGCTGCAGCGCGCCGGCATGACATGGGAGGCGTTGGCCGGGTGGCTCCAGGGACCGATGGATGCCGCGGCATGGGAGGCGGTCATCCCGTCCATGGGCTACATGGCCTTGCTGCGGAACCTCCGCAACTTCGACGAGGCCGGCGTCTGCGACGAGGTCGCTGAGACGGTGGCACGCAAGCTCGCTGACCCCGAGCAGATTGCCCGCTCGCGGCAGCTGCCGATGCGCTTCTACGCGGCGTTCCACGCGGCCCCGTCGCTGCGCTGGGGACACGCCTTGGAAAAGGCGCTCACCGAATCCCTCGCCAACATTCCCACCCTGAGCGGCAGGACGCTGATCCTGGTCGACACATCGTCGTCCATGCACGCGGCGTTCTCCCGCGACGGGTCGCTGATGCGCTGGGATGCGGCAGCCCTGTTCGGCATTGCGCTCGGCGGGCGGTCCGCTCAGGGCGACGTGGTCTCGTTCTCGTCCGCCCGCTACTACGTGAACGACCGGCCGGGAGCCAAGGTGAAGGCGTTCCCGCTCACCCGTGGCGGCTCCCTCCTGGGCGACGTGCGGAAGTGGAAGGACGGCGGCTGGTTCCTCGGCGGCGGCACGGACACGGCAGCGGCCATCCGTGAGACCTTCCGCGGCCACGACCGGGTCGTCATCGTCACCGACGAGCAGGCCGGGCACGACACGCAGGAAGTCACCGAGGCCATCCCGGCCCCCACGCCCATGTACACGTGGAACCTCGCCGGTTACCAGGCCGGGCACACCCCGGCCGGCAGCCACCACCGGCACACGTTCGGAGGGCTCACGGACCAGGCTTTCCGCATGATCCCGCTACTTGAAGCGGGCCGGGACTCCCGGTGGCCGTGGGAGCAGCCCGCTGCCTGAGTACCGACACGCCGGCGCCCCGCCCCTGCTTGGCGGATTCAACGGAACGTGGCAACAGATGACTTTTCGTCATCGGCCTCCAGCAGTCCAGTGCTGTGACCGTGAAGGTTCACCGGGTGCGTCCGGCGGCCCGCGTTACCGGGTCAGGCTTCGCGGTCATTGTGCTGGGGATCGTAGACGTAGGGAGTCGTGGTGCTCAGAACGACGAACCCGAGTCGTTGCAGGATGGGGCGGCTTTGGTCGGTGGCGTCGACCTGAAGGTAGCGGTAGCCGAGGTCGGCGGCGGTCCGGGCACGGCGGGTGACCAGAGCCCGGTAGATCCCCTGGCCTCGCCAGGCGGCCACGGTGCCGCCGCCCCAAAGGCCGGCGAAGTCGGTGCCCGGGTTCAGTTCCATCCGCGCCGCGCACACGGGCAGGTCGCCGGCCATCGCGACGACCATGCTGACCGTTTCCGAGTTCTGGGCGAGCTGGGCGAGCAGCCGCTGCCGTAGGCGGAAGCTGCTGGTGCCGAAGACCTGCTCGTGGACGTCCGCCACGAGGTCGACCCCGGAGGGGTCGGTCACCGGACGCAGGTGGACACCTTCGGGCAGTGCGGCGTCGGTGGGCAGGTCCTGGACCGGCGCGACCATCACTGCTTCCTGCGGCCCGGGCGTGAACCCGGCCGACTGCAGCCGCCTGCCGAGGTCATCGGGCCGGTCGTGGGCGTATGCCTTCCATTCGAACTCGCGCCCGAGCGTGGCGAAGTACTGCGCCTGGACCCTGATCGCCACATCCGCCGTGGTCTGGTCAAGGTCTGACCAGAGGACGCCGTTCCAGTCGTGATCCGCGCCGACCTGCCGCACTACGTCGCCGTCACGCTCGACACGGGTGCCGGGGCCGTCGGCCTGCGCGTCGCGCCTCAGCTGGCGGTCGAACAGGGCAAGTACTTCTTCATGATTCATCCGCCCACTCCAGCATGCGGAAGGCAACCGCACCATGGGGTTTCTCCCGTTCCCCGCCGACGTGACTGATCACGCGGCGCCAAAGAGGCGCTCGGCTGGGCCTGCCCAGTCGAGCGTCTTTCTGGGCCTGGAATTCACCTCGGCAGCTACTGCGTGCAGGTCTTCGCGCATGTACTTGGACAGGTCTGCGCCCTTTTCTCCACGAGGGCCTTCTGGACGAGCCTGGGGCTGTGGCCGTTTGGGAGGTGAACGAGCAGTGTGTACCGGGTGCCGCGCACCACCGAAGAGCGCTCCTATGGATCCGCCACCACCGGAGGCTTCGACATGGGCACGTAGGCCGGCCGTGCCTGTTGCCCGGTTCGGCGCTGCCCGCCGTGCGTTTTGGCTACGGTGCCCACCACGGCCGCGGAGAAGGCACCCGCGGGGTGCATGGCCGATCTCGACACACTTGCCGGTCCCAGTGTGGGCGGCGGAGCTGGTGTTCGTCGCGGGGCCCACCTGCTCGCGCTGGTCCGCTCGGGCGCGAGGTTCGAGAGCGGCGCAACTGGTCGAACGCACGGAGGAAGCCACCGCAGCCTGATCACACATCTCTTGATCCACCACTCTTGACAATCGGTCATGTTCCTGACAGCAGTGGCACTGCATCACTCCCACGAACGGCACCACACCCCGAAGGGGGCGATCAGCGCATGACCAAGCCTGAGAGCGCGGGATACAACTACGACGTCGTCATCAGCGGAGCCAGCCTCGCCGGCAGC
Organism: Streptomyces sp. NPDC048483; assembly: GCF_040651455.1. Lineage (NCBI taxonomy): Bacteria > Bacillati > Actinomycetota > Actinomycetes > Kitasatosporales > Streptomycetaceae > Streptomyces > Streptomyces sp. NPDC048483. Next base: position 26,084 of record NZ_JBEZJZ010000020.1, on the reverse strand, counting down.
GCCGCGGCGATCTTGCTCGCTCGACGTGGTGTCCGCGTCGCGCTGCTGGAACGCCGCTCGGACCCCGAAGCGTACAAGGTGCTTTGCACCCACTCCCTCACGGCCAGCGCCTACCCGGTGCTGGACGAACTCGGCCTCATCCCTGCTCTGGAGAAGGCGGGAGCCGTCCGCAACAACGCCCGCTGGTACACCCGTTGGGGATGGATCGAGCCGAGGGCCGCGCCGGCGGGCCCCGAGCTGCCGTACGGGTACAACATTCGGCGCAGCACCCTCGACCCGTTGATCAGGTCCCATGCGGCACAGACTCCTGGCGTCGATCTGCTCCTCGGTCACCAGGTGGCCGGGCTGGTCCGGGAAGCCGGGCGAACCGTGGGGGTGCGCGCGTCGACACCACAGGGCGAGCGTGAGATCCGGGCCCGTCTGGTGGTTGGCGCCGACGGCAAGGACTCGGCCGTAGCGAAGTTCGCCGGGGTGCCTGATCGGAGTTACGAGAACGCGCGGTTCGGCTATCTCGCGCACTTCCGCAATCTTCCGCTGCACGGCGGGATCGCTCACGTCTGGTTCCTCGAGCCCGACATGGCGTACGCGTTTCCGAACGACGACGGGGTGACGGTCCTCGCGGTGCTCCCGGACAAGAAGCGGTTGCCGGCCTTCCGGGAAGACCTGGAGGGCAGCTTCTTCGAGTTCGTCCGTACCCTGCCCGAGGCGCCGCCCATCGACTCCGCCGAGCGCATCACGAAGATCACCGGCACTGTCAACTACCCGCTTCACAGCCGCAAGCCGACCGCACCGGGCGTCGCGCTCATCGGCGACGCCGCCCTGACCGGTGATCCCCTGTGGGGTGTGGGATGCGGGTGGGCTCTGCAGTCCGCGCAATGGCTGGCAGAGGCGGTCGCCTCGGCCGCAACCGGTCGGGGCGACCTCGACAGGTCGCTCGTGGAGTATGCACGCAGACACCGGCGCCGGCTGCGCGGTCACCAGTACCTGGCCGCCGACTTCGCCAAGGCCCGCCCGTTCAATCCCTTGGAGCGGCTGATGTTCTCGGCGGCAGCGCGCGATGAATCGGTGGCACGGCACATGCATCTGTTTGCATCCCGCCTGATCGGTCCGCGGCGTTTCTTGAACCCCGTGATTCTGGCCAAGGCTTCGGCCGTCAACATCAAGCATCGCGGGGCGACTGTGGCCTGAGTACGACACCGAGTGGGCCCGCGATGAAGGCGGTCGCCGCGAAACTCGGGATCGGCTCCACCGAGACCCTGCGCAACGTGTTCCTGACGGACCCAGTTGCGCAGGTCTCGGTGGAGCCGATCGTCCTCACAGGCGATCGAAGCGTTCACGAAGACCTACAGGAAGAAGCGGCCCAAGGCCGTCGCGAAGATCACCGACGGTGCGGAGGAGCTGCTGACGTTCTACGACTTCCCGGCCGAGCATTGGATCCACCTGCGAACCACGAACCCCATCGAGTCGACCTTCTCGAACGTGAAGCTTCGAACCAAGGTCACCCGCGGTGCGGGCAGCCCGGCTGCCGCCCTGACGATGGTGTTCAAGCTGGTCGAGTCCGCCCAGGAACGCTGGCAGGCGATCACCGGGGCCCACCTGGTCGCACTGGTCCGCTCGGGCACGATCTTCGAGAACGGCGCCCTGGTCGAACGCACGGAGGAAGCCACCGCAGACTGATCACACATCACCCGATCTGCAACTCTCGACAATTGCTCAGGGATGCGCGGTGTCGTTCAGGCTGGTGCAGGTGCGGCTTCCTCGTTGACGGTGAGAGGGGCGGCCTCTTGGGTGTCGGTGTTGCTGTCGGGCGTGGGCGTGGGGTGGGAGTAGAAGACGTTGCGTCCTTGCTTGCTGCGGTGTGCCAGGCCCTTGGCGACGAGGGAGTTTTCCAGGGTGTTGCGTACGACGGTCTCGTGCGCAGCGTGGTGGGGATGCGCCTGATTGAGCAGATGTGTCAACTCCGCCACCGTGCACGGCTGCTCGCTGAGCAGCTCGAGGAGGAGGTCCGAGCGGGTGGGGCTCTTGCGCCGCGCCTTGCCATCAACCCGTTTGGTCGCACGGGGCTTCCTCGTGCCTCTTGGTGCCTTGGCTGCAGCCTTCTTCGGGCGGGGCTTGGCGGCGGCTGCCTTCGCGCGTCGTGCGGCAGGCACGGTCGCGGGCTTCGCTGTCTCGATATCAGCTTCCGGAAGCTGTGGTGCGGCAGCTTCGTTGCCGGGTCCTGCTCCGAGGTGTTCCTGGAGGTCTTCCAGCTTGGCTTTGAGCTGCTGTAGGTCGTCGATCTGGTTCGCGATGCTCTTCAGCTTGGCAGCTACGTGCTCAGCAAGTTCCGCGTCTGACATGGCACAGCCTGCTCTCTGTCCTTGCTCGGTCTGTGGGAGGCTGGATGTTACTCGTCTTTCTCCGCAATTACTCCATGCCCCTTTCGGCTCTGTCAGCGAGTAGGTGGCATCTGTATGTTCTCAGTGCCAGCCGAACTATCACTCAGGCACGACGATCACGGCGTCGACGCCCCTTGGTATGTGGTGCACTTGGCCGCGCATGAGCCGGCCGGCGGGGAACTCGTGGACCGAGCCTTTATGGCTCACCTGCGGTGCCACTGAAGAATCAACCACGCCAACGACGAAGCACCATCCCGCGAACAGGGTCCCATACTGTGTATCGGGCTTCGGGACAGCGTCCGTCTGGGAAGCGAGGGGAGCTATAAGGCCCAGCAGGTTCGACACCAAGGCCTGCAGCGCCGACGACGCGCCCTCTTGACGGCTTCTGCGTCTCCTGCACTGCCGCCGCACGCGCTGTGTCCCCGGCGTCCAGCATCCGCTTCGTGCGTGCAGGCGCGCCGGTAACCGGGCGTCCTCAGGCTTCAGCGCGGCAGTGCGAAGGACGACGTCACTAGGGATCGGTCCTGCCTGAACCGCATGCCCGTTTACGTGACCGTCCAGGTGGTTGCTGACGTCCCTCCTCTGCCATGTGAGAGCAGGCAGAGGAGGGCGCCATCGCCACCGTCAACTCGCGCCGATACGCACCGCATTCTCTGATGGCGGTGACATCGGTGAACAACCCAAGAGGGTGAGACGTACTCGGTGCTGCAGCGTCTGAGTACGGTGCTAGTCCTGGGCTGGTGGGGGTGGGGTGATGAGGTGTACCGGCGCTCGCTCGGCCTCGCGTTCTTCGGTTTCAGCGGCGGGGGGCGGTGTGGGGTGCAGGCCCTCGACTGGTTCCCAACGGGGTGTTGGGGTGGGGGAGGGGTAGAGGAGTGGCTTGGCGAGTTTGGAGAGTTGCCGGCGGCCTTCGGCGTTTTTGAGCATGCTGGTGCGTGGGGTGCCTGCCGCTTTGGTCTCGAGCCATTCGCGTGCCTCTGTGGTGCCGAGTGCGCTGATGAGTGAGGCGACGAAGGCGTGTGTTTCGAAGAGGTCCAGGGTGGGGCCGTCGTAGGGCTGGATGCCTTTTTTCCAGTTGTACAGAGATCTGCGGTAGCCGCCTGCCAGTTGTGCGGCCTCGGCCTCGCTGACCCCGAGCCATCCCGCGATGTCGTTGACCGCTTTGATGGCCCGTGTGGCGCGGTCCTGTGGCACGGGGGCCTCTTCGGCGGCTGGCTCGGCCGGTGGAACGGCGGTGGTTGCCGGCGGGTGAGGTGTGTATGCAGGTACCTCCAGCGCAGGAAGGAGCGTTGCCTCCTCGTGCACTGTGGTGGTCCATGTGCAAAGCGGGCGTGGCGCCAGCAGCTGTGTCAAGCTTTCGCTTCTGGTGACGGTTCGCCGGCACAGATCCAGGTAGGCCATGAGCCAGCCGGAGGGAGCCTGCGCCTCCAGAACACTGGTGAGGTTGTGGGTCACTTGGGCCGCGGCATCTGCTGCCGGCTGCAGGCTGCCCGGTGTCGGTCCTTCAGGCAGCCTTCTGCAGACTGGCGTCTGGTCGATCCCGGAGAATGCCTCAAGTGCCGCTGTGGCGTCTCCCATTGTTTCCCCCTAGGAGTAGAAGTCGCGCAGGGCCTCCGTGGTCCCTTTCTCGAAGGCGCGAAGTGCTGAGGTGTGCAGTTCCTCCGCTGTTTCCATGATCGAGGCGGATGCGAACGGACGCGCTCCCTGGTGTGAGCAGTCGTTGTCCAGGATGTAGGTCAATCGGCCTGTGCTCTCGTCCTTCTGGAAGCCGTGCCGGACGACCAGGCTCTGTTCAGGAGTGGGCTGGAACTCCATCACTTGCATCGCTGCACTGATCGAGGGGCCCACCGAGCTGTAGAGCTTTTCCTGGAAGATTTCCTCTCCGATGAAGCGCTTCCAGTCGAGCGGAGAGTGGACCTCGGGATGGGAAAGCTGGTTGACGAACCGCAGCCCCACACGGTTTTCCACCCGGGGCGAGATGACCTTCTCCACGGCTCTCACCAGACGGCCCAGCGTGGCGGAGAACTCCTCCCACCCGGGGTAGTCCGTGGTCTCGATCGCGAAGTGATCGTTCTGCAGCGTGACCAGCCAGCCGCCGCTCTGCAGACGCCAGCCCCGGGCCAGGGGGTCGGAGCTGGGGCGCACGCTGACGTGCTGGTCGACCTGGACGTTTATCCCCTGAATGACATGTTCATTAAGAGGGACCTGCCAGCCGAGAGATTCCCGGATGCTGACGGCGCGCTCGATGGAGCTGGCTGCATATTCCGTCTCGTGCCGGATTTGGCAGACAACGAGCCCCACAGGCGGTCGCTTGAGAGGGCGGTCGTGCGGAACGCCGGTAAGCCAGCCTGTCACATCTCCACCTCGCTCCCCGAAGCGAGCTCTCCCCTGGCTTGCAGCGGCAACTTTCACGAACTTGCACTCCTCACTGTCTCGCGGGGATCTACTTCCTGTCAACACAAAACCGGACTTTCGGTGACTCTTTGAAGATGGATAGCTACCCTTTGCTCAGGCTGCGGTGCGGCTTACCCAGCACGGTCAGCTCCCGGTACTCCGTCACGGTGATCTTGTCCAGCCGCTGGAACTCAGGGCCGGCGATGATCAGCGTTTTCTCCGCGGAGGCCCTGAGGCGGTCCACCGTCTCCCGCCACCACCGCACGCACTCGCTGCTGGGGGCCTCCCCAGTAGAAAGAAGCACGATCTTCGCGCGGGTCGGCTCGAGCCGGCTGTCGCAGGCGACGGCCCATTCCGCGATCTCGCGGTCAACGGTCTTCCACAGGGCTTTGTCGCTCCGGCGCAGGCTCTCCAGGGCGTCGTTCACGGGCTGCTGGACGTAGTCGATGAACGCACTTCCCATCGCCGGCCGCCGCCTCAGCCAGGAGAGGGCCTCGCCCACCACCTCCTGCTCGACCTCGCTGCCGAAGGCCTGCACGGGGTGCTGCCGGGCCAGCCAGCTCTTCTCCACCGGCTGATCGAAGCGCAGGTCGGCCACCCAGAACCCGGGTGTATGCAGGTGCAGTGCCGGGAGGTGGACGAAATGCACCATGTTCCCGTTGGTGATGTGGCCCCGCTGTCCGCCGTCCAGGTAGGCCAGGTCCACCACAGGTGCCACCTGGACAAATGGCTTCCGGGGTCTGAAGGCATCAGGTTCGGCGATGTCGCACGTCGCGGAAGTGATCATTGCCCAGGGTGCGGCGTCGGCCGGGTCCACCATCATCGGCATGTCCGCCGACTGGGACCGGCCGTATCGTTTCGATGTCCGGACCAAGGGCGCACCCGGCGAGCCGAAGTAGACGAATGAGGGGCTCGGGACCACATCGCCCTGACGGAACCGCTCCAGCCCTTCGAGGACTCCCCGCGGCCACTCTTCACGAGCTGACGGCATGCCGTCTTCAACAAAGCTCGCCATGACACCCCCGATCGCACGCTGCTTCGTCAGGCGAAGTCAGGCTCCTGAATCACAACCCCCCGCACTCCCGTAATCCGAGAAGTACGCAGAGTCACAATAAGGGATACAGTCGTATGGCGTAACCATTCACGACAACTCCCATAGATCAACAAATGATGTGACTAACCGTCATGACGTCTCGACTCCAGCACGAACACGCGCCGAGCTCCCGCAGAAGGCGAGACGGCCGGCCTCCGCGCCATGACGACGAAGCAATCAAGAAGCACAAGTCGCAGGAAAATGAACGGACTTGTGCCGCGTCAGCGACTGACCCGGCAAACAGTCATGCCCCGCACGGGTGCTGTGACGCCCGTGCCGCAGCCGGGAACACAAGGACCAACAACGCCTGCAGGGCGCTGCCTTCAGCGCTGCTCGCATGCCCCACCACGACGTGCCGCGGAGGCCAACGACCCGCTCTTGTCCGGGCGCATGCCAAAGAGCCGCAGCCGACATCACGGGCACCTGCGGGTCACGCACTCTTACGGCCCGGCCGGCGGAGCGACCACGCAAGGTCCTCTGCCGTCGGGGCATGCGCCCATGACGCCATGGCGCCGACAGCGACGATGCTGTCGAGTACGGCGGCCAAGGCGCTGAACGCCATCGCGCACACATGCGCCAACCGGTCGGCTTCGAGCACACCGCAGACGCGGCCGGGGGAGAGGTGTGCATTCAGCGCCGGTGCAACCAGCTGACCCGGAGCCCGCAGACCGTGCAGTTCAGCACAGGAAGCCCCACGTAGCGCCCAGTCGGCGGCGCGGGGGCGGTCCCTGCGGCCGGGAGCCCGAGCAAGGACGGTGCCATCGAGGAGCTGCGCCGCGACCCCGGGGCGGCCCAGGGCGGACGCGGCCGGCGGACGACGCAGCCACTGAGTCTGTTCCAGTTCCTGCCACGGCGCGGATCCCTGCCCCATGCGCATCCCCTTCAGGAGACCCGCGGGGATCCAGAGCCTTCCTGAGCCGGTGGCGCGCAGGGCGCACTGGACAGCCAGCAGCCTGGCGGGGGTGCTGGTCGCTGGTGGAAGAGTGGCCGCGAGATAGCTGAGCATCTCCCGGACCCGCACTGTCAACCCAGGTCCCCGCGGCAGTCTCTTCTTCCGGCGCCGGATGGGCGGGTACGACGGGGAAGAGGGTGTCGCCAGCGCAGGTCCGCGCCCGGGGCATCGTGCCGGCCATCGCCCGACGCGGCGCTGTCCACGGCACCGGGCTGGGCACCTGCCGCTGGGTCGTCGAGCGCAGCTTCGCCTGGCTGCAGGGCTTCAAACGCCTCTGCATCCGCTGGGAACGCCGGGCCGGCCCGCACGAAGCCCTCCTCAAGGTGGCCTGCTGCCTGATTACCCACCGACAGCTCGTCTCGTTACGCCGACCGTAGGCGACCAGTCGACTGCCAGCGCTCACTCGAGCGGTTCGGACTCCAGGAAGGCGCGCATTTCGACGGCGAGGTGGCGCATGTCTTCTCCAGGGGCGTGATCGGTCGTCGCTTCGAAATGCCACTCGTCGTCCGGGTACCGGTCGTGTAGTCCCCATGTCAACCGGACGTGCGATCCTGCGTGCTCTGCTGAGAGCGTCAGGTCGCCCTCCAAAGAGCGCCAGGTCCGGGCCCCACTCCACCCGCGAAACGCTTCCGCCAACTCGGCGAGGAAGACGTCAAGGCCGTCACCGCCCCATGTCCTCACCATGACCTCGATCTGCACCGCTTCGCTATGTGCCGTCACGAGAAAGTCGCGCAGCGAGTCGTCCCGCTCCTCCGGGAAGGAGCGTGTCAGCCGGTGGAAGTACAGCTTGATCGCTCGAGAGCTCCGGGGTCCGACACGGACGGCCGGACTCGTCTCATCTTCCTCCACCATGGGCGCAGGCTACGGGTCCAGGAGTCGCCACGACCACAGAGTTTGTGCTGCCTACCAAGCCGCCATCTGCGGTGGGAGCGCAGAGCGCGTGTCCAGCGCCGCCATTCTGTTAGCTGTTGTTGGCGCTTCAGTCGGCGAGTTGAGTGTTGTGGTCGGCGAGCGAGCTGATCTCGCTCCCCACACACAAGCTCTCGCCGCCCGAATCGACCGAGACGCCGCAGCCCAACCCACCCGGGACCATGGCGCATGAGCACACAGGGCTCACGTGTCGGGGTGTCGTTAAGGCTCCGCGTCAGGACGGGGCGAGGACGCAGAACTCGTTGCCCTCCGGGTCGGCGAGGACCGTCCACGGCACTTTGCTCTGGCCCACGTGGGCGGGCGTCGCACCGAGAGCCTTAAGGCGCGCGACCAACTCCACCTGATGGGCCGCAGAGGTGGTGGTGAGATCGAGGTGCACACGGTTCTTTGTTGTTGTCTTGGGTTCCGGGACGGGAACGACGTCGACGCAGACGGCGACCGGGTCCGGCCAAACGAAGCCGCCGACGGGTCCGACGTAGGTGGTCACGCCGGGTCGGAAGACACTCCAGCCGAGCGCCTCCGCCCAGCACCGGCCGACCGCCAAGCCATCAAGAGCCTTTATGTTCACCTGAACAGGTCGCAGTGCCATGCCGGCGATCCTATGCACCCGCTCTGCAACGACATCCGCACCGTCGCTCGCCAGATGAAGTGCTGAGAACTCCTAACGAAATGATCTTCGAGGTGGTTGGATCACTTCGGGACTGATGATCCGGGAGTGCGGGGTGGCGCGGCCGAAGCCGTGGGACGTCGATGACGAGCTGTGGGTGGCGATCAAGCCGCTGCTGCCCAAGGTGGAGCGTCGGGCCCGGCATTCGGGACGCAAGCGGCATCCGGACCGGCTGGTGTTCCAGGGCATCGTGTACGGCGCATTCTCGCCAGTGCCGATGGCCCCGTCGCTGCATACGGTCGGCGGCCTGTCCCTGCGGAGGGGGTGAGTACGACGTTCGGTAACGAGCAAATGTGATGCGAGTCACGTCCGTTTTTCCCGATTACCGGGTCTCCCGGCCCCGCCATGATGCGCGGAACGGATCAACACAGGACGGAGATCGCGAGTGGAGAGCAGTCAGAGCGTCGGGGCGTGGCGGGAACTTGGCAGTCATTTCGGTACCGTCGTGGTGCTGGCCGGTGGCGTACTCGTTGGCGCCGTCAACATTTACCTGGCCGCGAGCCTGTTGCCGACGGTGGTCGCGGACATCGGCGGTGAACGCCTCTACGCGTGGAACATGACCGTGTTCCTGGTAGCGCAAGTCGTGGCGACCGTGCTCGTGAACCGGGTGCTGTCCCGGCGTGGCAACATCGTCTCCTACCTGATCGGCTTCGGCGTCTTCGCCACAGGTTCGGCGCTCTGCGCGATGAGCCCGGTCATGCCGGTGCTGCTGGTCGGCCGTGGTGCGCAGGGGTTTGGGGCAGGTTTGCTGACGGGTCTGGGGTTCGCTCTGATTCGCTCCGTGCTGCCGCGTCATCTGTGGGCGCGCGGCAGCGCGTTGATCTCCGCCATGTTCGGCCTGGGTAACTTCGTCGGGCCGGCTCTGGGTGGATTCTTCGCGCAGTTCGGTTCCTGGCGGCCGGCTTTCGTTGTGCTGGCCCTCGCCTCGGGGGCGATGGCGGCGTTTGTGCCCCGAGTCCTTTCGAGAGGCAGCCGGGCCGAGGCGGAGGCGGCTCCGGTACCGATCGGCTCGTTGCTGCTCGTTGTCGGGGCCGCGGGTGCTGTGAGCATCGCCGGACTCCTCTCGAACCAGGCGGTGATGGCGGCGTTCATCGCGGTGGCACTGGCCCTGATCGTGGCGTTTTTCAGGACGGAAAAGTGCAGGGGGAGGGTGCGAGTCCTTCCCCATCCGACCTACCAAGCCGGCTCCGCATTACGGTGGATTTACCTGACCATGGCGTTCCTCGCCTCTGGTGTTGCCGTAGAGACCTTCCTGCCACTGTTCAGCCAACGCCTGGGCGGGCTGCCGCCGGTCGCTGCCGGGTTCTTCGGCGCGGCATTGTCCCTTGGCTGGTCGGCAAGTCAGGTCGTGAGCTCCTCGGCACGCCGGGAGAGGACATTGCGGTGGCTCCAAGTAGCCGGCCCCGGGCTCCTGGCCGCCGGGCTTGCTGTGCTCGCCCTGTTGCAACAGCGCGACGCATCGCTGCTTGGCGCCATCACGTGGCTGCCGGTCCTCCTCCTCGGGGGCACAGGGATCGGTCTGGCCATGCCTCACCTGTCCGTAGCTGCGATGGCCAGCACGGCAGACGAACAGGAGGGGGAGAAGGCCGCCGCGGCGATCGCGACCGTACTGACGATGTCCACCGCGTTCGGTGCCGCGCTCGCCGGCCTCTTGGTCAACGTGGGTGGGCCGTCGATGGTCAACTCCGCGCGCTGGCTCCTGTTCGGCTTCGCTGCCGTCTCCGCCCTTGGGGTGCCCACCGCGTTGCGCGCCAACCACCTCACCCGGTCCGCCGAAGTCCGTCGCGAGGATGAGGTCGAGCCCACTGCAGAAAGTGATGCGCCGCTGGACTGATCACCACTTCGACAGCATCGTCACCAGCTGCCCGGCGGCACCGGGGCCGTGTCCATGTCGTCCGGGACGGCATCGTTCAGGAGGTGCAGGTGTTGAGCGTGACCGATGCCGTAGCCGCCGCATGGCCATCCCCAAGACACCCGCGACCGTCAAGACACCTGCGACCTTCCAGGCCTCTCCGTGATGTGCGGCGGCAGACAGTCGTCCAGGGCATCGACGTCCTACGGTGACGCCTGGCTCGATGTACGCAAGCACGCTCTCCTCTACGAGCATCTCCCGCACCGCTGCGAAGTGCCGCTGCGGCTGCGCCGGCCACGCCGGGTTCCAGTCCTCATCGATCTCGCGCGGCGCCGTCTCCCATTCCGGGTGGTCGGTCAGTGCGCCGGGGCGGCGAAGGATGGACAGCCCTTGCCTGATCGGCCGGTCCAGCGCGGTGGCGGTCCGGGGCGCGCACCGTTCCGTGCCGACTCCAGCGCCAGCGCCCTGCACACCGCCGTGGACCAGGCGATGACACGACGAGCCACCGAACTGGCACCGACCACCATCACAAGCCGTTCACTGCCCGGCAGTGCAAACGTCGGAGCAAGAACGCTGAGGGAAAGCAGGGTCGTGATCGTGGACGACGGCGGCACGCCGAGGAACCGCCCATTCGGCCCTTCGGCGCGGTTCGAGTGACCCGCGGGCTTTCCGTTTCAGGGGGGCGAGCGGCGCGGGGACGGCGGGTCGGCCGACCGCGTGGTGCCGCCGCTGAGGGGGAGCGGAGGCACCACGTCGGCTCTGCTGCGCGTCGCGGTCATCCGGAGAGGGCATCGCCCCAGTTCGGGCCGATGAAGGCCTTGGCGCTGTTTTGCTGGGACTCGGTCGGGAAGCTCGGTGTGCCGGAGACCTTCGGCAGCTTCGCGGCTGCGGTCTTGTTGAGCGTGCCGGCCTTCTTCATGGCGGTCATCAGAGCCGGGCGGGCGTATCCCTTGAGTCTGAGGTTCTGGCCTTCGGCGCTGAAGAGGTACTCCTGCCACAGGCGTGCGGCCGCGGGGTGCGGCGCATACATGTTGATGGCCTGCGAGTAGTACTGGGAGAACTTGCCGTCCGAGGGGACCGCGACCTTCCAGTCGAGGCCCTTGGACTTGAACTGGTCGGTGTATCCGGCATTGAGGTAGTCCCAGTCGATGCTGATCGGCGTCTGGCCCTTCGCGATGGTGGCCGGGGTGGAGTCGACGGGCGTGTAGTTGCCGTTCTTCTTCAGCTTGGCGAAGAAGTCTATGCCGGGCTGGATGTCGTCGAAGGAGCCGCCGCTGGCGAGGGCGGCCGCGTACACGGCGCCGAAGGCCGAACCCGACTTGGTGGGGCTGCCGTTGAGCGCGACCTGCCCCTTGTACTGCGGCTTGAGCAGATCCTTGAAGCTGGTCGGGCAGGTCTGCACACGCTTGGCATCGCAGCCGAAGGAGATATAGCCGCCGTAGTCGTTTGCCCAGCGGGCGATCGAGTCCTTCTGGGCCTCGGGGATGCCGGCGAAACCGGCGACCATGTACGGCGCGAGCAGCCCCTGCTGGGAGGCGCTCTGCGCGAAGGAGCTGCCGAGGTCCAGGACGTCGGGCGCGCGGTCCTGGCCCTTGCGCGAGGTGACCGCGTTGATCTCGTCCTGGCTGGCGCCGTTCGGATTCTCGACCTCGACCTTGATGCCGTACTTCTTCTCGAAGCCGTCGATCAGGGCGCCGTAGTTGGCCCAGTCGCGGGGCAGCGCCATCGCATGCAGCGTGCCCTCCTTCTTGGCCGCCTTGGCCAGGGCGTCGATGCCGCCGACGGCCTTGGCCGTGGTCGCGGTGGCCGCGCTTTTGCCGTCGGGGCCGGCCGACGCGTCGGAGCCCGCGCCACAGGCGCTGAGGGCGAGGGCGGCGGCGCCGGTGAGGACGCCGGTGAGGACGGCGGTCCTCGGCAGGAACACGGTCACGGTCTCTCCAGGGGTACGCGCAGAGGGGTTGAGGGGATTCATGCGGGGCCACACAGGGGATGCACGTGGGGGGTGGCACTTGTCCGGCGGCTTGTCTGAACAAGTCCGGCCTCAGTAGGCCCACAGATGATGTCCATCAGGTGAACATTGGCTAAACTGCTGACTCCGTTTTCCTCACAATCGCAGCTCGGAGGGGTCATCCCGGCACCCCGCCCGGCCAGCCGCGCTGCACACTCTGCGCACAAATCCGCGCGAGAGAGGAAGTACGGCGGCACGACACGAGGAGATCGCCCAAGAGCCGAGGCGGGTGACCGGCCGCGAGGGCTCACTGTGGGCAGCCTGCTTCCCGCGGAGACCGGGGGCGCGAGGCCAGGCGCCGCCGCAGACGGATCGATACGGCTGTACTCACTCGTTTTGTCCCTGTGGGGGCACGCGGGACGGAAGGACCGGGCGGGATGGGCCCCCGTGACATGTCCCGCTTGTCCGCCGGCCAGCCTACGGCCTGACGTGACGGCAGGTGCAAGGCATTGTTGACGTCGTGTGTATCAACTCGGCGGCGGCCCGGCCCAGTTGAAGCCATGTCGGGCCCTGCACTCACTGCAGGCCACCCGCTGGGCCGACGACGCCGAGGGCGCGGCAGATCTGGCGGTGCTGCTCGGCATCCTGATCACCGCGGCGGAGCGCCGCCTGTCCAACGGGAGGCGTTCATGACCGAACGTGACGTCATACTCAACGAACTCGCCCAGGGGCTGCGCCCGATGTCACAGGGCATGGAGTGGTGTGACAGCCTCGGCCCGGAGGAACAGTCCGAGACGCTGCTGTTCCTGCGCCATCACTGCGTCCACGCTCGCGCAGTCGCCGAGGACGGACCGGAGAGCATCCGTCATGCCGAGCTCCGCCCCACGCATACGCCTGCAGTGCTGATTACACGCGGCCGGATCGACCATCAGCCGGGGAAGATCGCCGGCCTCGCCCCCCTCGACGAGCGCCGGAAGGCGTTTCGCCTGCTATCGCGGTACTCGCGATCGCGGACAAGCGGCGCCGCGAGCGCTTCTGCGGCGGCGGATGCGGTCACTGGTGGCACAGGCTGTCCGTCGCTGACTGATCGCGTGGGACTCGACCGCCACGGTGGCGAACTCTGACCGGCCGCGGAGTCTCCGCAGCCGGCCGGTCGACGCGTTGGGGCGCATGTTGTTGAACGCCGGCCATGAGGTCCGTGCGGCTGGATGATGTGGGTCGTGGCGTCTGGCGAGGTGGGCCGACGGTACTGCCGGAAGTGTGGTGTTCCGCTGCCGCGTTCTTAAGGGCATTCCGGCTCAGTCGATCAGAACGCCTGGGTTGAGGATGCGATGGGGGTCCAGGGCGTTCTTGGCGGCGCGTAGTGCCAGCGCGAAGGGCTCCGGGCGCTGGAGGTCGTAGCCGGGGCGGTGGTCGCGGCCGACGGCGTGGTGGTGGGTGATGGTTGCGCGGTGGCGGTGCAGGATGTCGCTTGCGGCGGCTTTGATGTCGTCCCAGACCTCGACCTCGTCGCCGGGTCGGCCGGCGACGGCCACGGTGAAGTAGGGGGCGGCGCCGTCGGGGTAGACGTGGGTCAGGCGGCAGTTGATGGTGGCCGGGTGACCGGTGGCCTTCAAGGCGGCGGCGCCGACCTGGGTGCGAACGGCGTCGATCAGGGCGGGAATCGTGTCCCAGGTGGCGGCGGTCTCGAAGGTCTCGACGACGGCGCCCATGCGAGCCAGGCCGTCGCGCAGGTAGGGCATGCGCAGGAACGCCGAGCGCCAGGCGCGCACGGCCGCGTCGGCCGGGGCGTCGCGGTCCGCCGTCGGCGCCCCGGCGCGGCCGCCGTGGGCGCGGGCCAGGTCCAGGGCGCTCGTGAGGCGGTCGTCGACGCGGGTGGTGGCGGATTCGAAGCCCAGGACCAGGACGGCGCAGCCATCGTGCGATGCGCCGGACAGCAGTGCCTCGCCGGAATCGAGCAGGCGGCAGTTGGCCGGGGCGAGGTCGGACTGGGCGATGGCACGCACGGCGTCCAGCGCCTGGTGGAAGTCGGCGAAGGCCACGGACGCCGAGGCCTTGTATCGCGGGCGTTCCTGCAGGCGCATCCACGCCTCGGTGATGATGCCGAGGGCGCCTTCGGAGCCGAGGAACAGGCGGTCGGGTGACGGTCCGGCGCCGGATGCGGGCAGGCGCCAGGACGTGCCGGCTCCGGCGGGCGTGACCACGTGCAGGGACTGCACGAAGTCGTCGATGTGGGTGTGGCCGGTGGCGTAGTGGCCGCCGGCCCGGGTGGCCAACCAACCGCCGAGGGTGGAGAACTCGAAGCTTTGCGGGAAGTGGCGCAGGGTGAGGCCGTGGGGCCGCAACTGCTCTTCCAGCACGGGACCGAGCGCGCCGGCCTGGATGCGGGCCGAGCGGCCGGCAGTGTCGATCTCCAGGACCTGGTCCATCGAGGTCAGGTCGAGCGACAGCACGGCGCGGTGGGCGTCGCCGCGGTACTCCACGCCGCCGACCACCGAGGAGCCGCCGCCGAAGGGGATGACGGCCACGCCGTGCCCGCCGGCCCAGTCCAGCAGGTCGGCCACCTCCTGGTCGTCGGTCGGTCGGGCGACCAGGTCGGGGATCCGGCCGGGGCGGCCGTGAAGGGCCCGGATGACGTCGCGGTAGGCCTTGCCCATGGCGTGGGCGGCGCGCGCTTCGGGATCGGCGGTGACCAGGTGCGCCAGTGCAGCCGGGGGTGTCACGCCGGGGCGGGCGACGGTCAGGTCGGCGACCTGGGGTATCGGCAGCGGGCGGGCCAGGGTGCCCGGCAACAGGGCGCCCATGGCGGTGCATTCGGCTTCGTCGGGGTGGGCGTCGGCGTAGCCCCAGCCCCACCAGGAGCGAGGGCGGGAGGTACCGGGGTGGGACGGGGTGGCAGGCATCAGTGTGCTCCCAGCGAAGTCCAGGCAAGCAATTTACCCAACGGAAAATTACCCTAAGGTAATATCGGGTCCATGACAACGCACCCCTCCAGGGCCGGCACCAAGGGCGTGCCCAGGGCCGCGCGCGAACGACAGATCCTGGCCGCGGCAACCGAGGAGTTCGGCCGCCACGGCTACGAAGCGGCCACCGTGGCCACCATCGCCGCCCGCGTGGGCGTCACCAAGCCGTTGCTGCACCACTACTTCGGCAGCAAGCAGGACCTCTACCTCGCCTGCCTGAACCCGGTCGGCGACCGGCTGCTGGACGCCATCAGCGCCGCGATGGCCGAACACGCCTCCGGCGCGCCGCCCACCTCCCTGCGCGTGCTGCACGCCCTGTTCGCCGCCCTGGACGGGCAGCGCGAGGCGTGGTTCGTCCTCTATGACGTCACACTGCCGCCCGGCAGCGATGCCGCCCGACGCGCGGCGCACTACCGCGGCGCCATCGACGACCTCGCCGCAACCGGCACCGCCGACCTCCTGCACGCCGCCGGATCCAGCGATCCGCTCGACGCCGACGCCCTCAAATACGCCTGGCGCGGCCTGTGTACCGCCCTGGTCCGCTGGTGGGTCAACCACCCCGACCAGTCACCCGAAGCCATGGCGCAGCGCTGCGCACGGCTCTTTGCGGCCGGCCGCACCATCCTCGCCACCGGAGACGACAGCGCATGAGCCGGAACGGCGCCCACCTTGGACACATCCAAGGCCGGTCGCCGTCATCGCACCGGGGCCCGGCCGGCCGACCACGCGGTCGGCGCGGGCGACCTCGTCGACAACGGCCCGACCCGCCGCTACTGCATCCTGGACGGCCATGCCGACCACCTGGTGCGGCGATGGGCCGAGGGCTGCAGGCGCGCTCGTCACCTCCCATGCGACGGCTGAGGGACGGAAAATCCTGCACCGATACGCGACGTGGCACCTCCTGCGTCGGCTTCGCCGACGCAGCCGCGGCAAGGACATCACGCACAGCCAGCTCACGGTCGCCCGGCAACATCTGCGGGCGGCCGTCTATCTCCTGAACTGGCTGGAGGACCAGAACCTGACCCTTGCAACCTGCCGGCAGACCGACATCGAACGCTGGATGACCAGCGGCGACGTCCGTCTTCGCCAGAAGGCAGGCCACTTCGTGCGATGGGCCCTCGCCCAGAAGATCGCCCGCGATCTCACCTTCCCGGCCCAGCGATGGAACGGCCCCTCCCAGCCGATGGACGAGGAAGCCCGCTGGGCCACCGCCCGCCGCCTGCTGCACGACGACACCCTCAAGCCCGAAGACCGCCTCGCCGGCCTGCTGTTGCTCCTCTATGCCCAGTGGCCCGCAGCGATCTCCCGGCTCACGGTCGACCACATCGAGGAGACGGACAGAGCGGTCCGCATCCGACTCGGCGCCGTCCCAGTGGACCTGACCGCACCCGTCGCTGAACTGGCCCTCCAGCAGGTCGAGGTCCGCCGCAGCCATGCCGTCCTCGGCCGCACAGACTCGCCCTGGCTCTTCCCCGAAGGCCAGCCCGGCCGCCCGATCAGTTCCTGGGCCATGGGCGAACGGCTCCGCAAACTCGGCATCCGGCTTGCGGAGACCCGCTCGACCGCGCTGTTCCAGCTCGCCACCGAACTGCCCGCCGCGGTCCTCGCCCGCACCCTCGGCATCGACATCACCGTCGCCATCAAATGGCAGCGAGCCGCGCCGGAGACTGGGCCGCCTACGCAGTCGAGATCAGCCAACGAGCCACCCGCCGCCAGCAAGGAGAAAACGTACGTGCCCCTCGATGACCAAGACCGCCACCACGTCGGTGTGGCCGGCACCGACCCCCGGTGACCAGGTTGATGGCGCTGCCTGGTCGGACCTACGGCGGCGAGCCGTTCGCGGCGATGGCTTCTCAGGTACGCCGAGACAAAAAGGCGACGAACGCGATGTAGGTGATGGCGGCGGTGGCCACGAACCAGAAGTACGGATCGCCGCTTCTGCCGGATGCCAGTTCACCGATGAAGGCGCTGAGATTCCCCACGGTGAGCACGATGCCCGTGCCGGCCCAGGCCCACCCTCCGATCCGGGCGAAGCGCTCGTCGGGAGCCTTCTCCGTGAGGCCCTGATAGGTCTCGCTCCGGCGTCCCAGCAGCACTAAGGCAAGACTGCAGACCGCCAGGATCCCGAACGTCACCAGGCCGAGAGCGAGGTGGCCGCCGAAAGTCGCGGCCACGAGGCAGGCGCCTCCGACGGCGAGGAAGAAGCCGGGGACGGACCGCCTGGCTGTGTCACTGGTCATCTGCTGGACTCTCATTGGCATGAAACATCTCCTCAACGCTGACCTCGAAGAACTTGGCCATGGACAAGGCGAGCGGCAGGGAAGGTGTGTACCGCTCGGTCTCGATGGCGTTGATCGTTTGCCGTGAGACCCCGAGGGCTGTGCCTAGCTGGCCCTGGGAGAGCCCTCGTGACGACCGCAGCTCCCTGACGCTGTTTCGCATGTGTAAAGCTTACTTGTCATCCCTCGGGGACTGTCAAGCTTGCTTTACAGGAGGGCAGGGCTCACACGGCGCCTCGGGCACCGCGTTCACCGTGCTGGTGGCCAGCCCGGCAGGAAGGGCGAGTGCATCCCCGGCCGCCCCTTGGAAGGCCACAACCCCGCCCGCGAGCGCGGCTCCAGCTCCAGGTGATGTCACTTCTCACCGACATTTCGCGGCGCTGTGATCGACAAGTGCTGCCTGATCCCAGGTCTCGCCTACAAAGCCAGCTACGACGCCGTCTCAGAACACCTGCTCTGGACGAGATACGACGGCGTCAGCGACCTCGCCTCCTACTACCCGCCCGAGTGGCTGTGACGTCGTCAATTGGGCCCATGGTGACGGCGGTTCTCGCTCTCTGGCAGTTGCGCGTTCAATGATGTCTTGAGCTGACCCCCACCCGCTGGCCTGCTGTCACTGGTCTGGTGGGGCCACGGCAGGCCGTCCTCGAATGCCCGTACGCGGAAAAGTCCCAGCCGTCATCGTGGGGCCAATTGCAGACGTCGAAGCCACGCCCGAGCATCCCCCGACGTGGTGGACCCGCTTTTTCGACTACCTGTGACCGGATTTTCGGGCACCGCAGGCTGAGGTATTCCGCGGGTTCCAATACCCGACTCCACCATTAGCCACGGCGAAGGGCGACCCGGAGCGGCAGAGCCTGGAGTCTTCGCGGCGAGCAGTTCGCCGGCTGAGTTGGAAGTCGTGAACCGATGAAGTGGAACCTGCGCTGGGCAGCCGCCCGCCGTGACATCTGGCGGCCCACCCAGTTGCTCGCCGCCTTCCAGGAAGTCGGCTTCAACCCGTCGCTGAGCAAGACGGCAGCGCTGTGGTCGAGTAAGCCCGTCACGGTCCGGCTCGACGATCTAGACAAGATCTGCACCGCCTTGGACTGCACCGTCGCGGACTTGATGGAGGCCGAGCCGGTCGCCGCAGCGATGCCATCGGAGTCCGGGCGCCGGGCGGTCGGTGAGAACCGGAGCGTGGAGCAAGTTCGTCCGACCCCCAAGCCGGGCAGTGGAGGCCGACGTCGCTCGCTGCCTCCCAACTGAGGGGCACAGGCATGCCCCGTCACCCCGAGGTCGCAGACGGCAGCTGCACTCACTGTCTGGCCTGGGCGAATGACCGACTCACCCTTTGCTTCGGATGCCGCGGCTGGCGGCAATTGCATCCCGAGGTGTCCGAGTGCGAGCGATGCCAACGTCGCCTGCCGCTGAAGAACGGTAAGTGCCGTTTCTGCACCCTGCTGTTGAAGGAAACCGAGATCGATGTCAGCGGTATTGCCCTGGTCGGCGGAGATCAGCTCTGGTTCGGCCGCGAATTCGCCCTGCGCAGAAGCGACAGATACCTCAGCGGACACTCTCAGGGCCGCCTCAGGGCCAAGCAGAAGCAGTTCCGGGCGGTCTCGCGCCCCGACGCCCCACATCGCCTCACCTCATCGACCCCGCGCAACTGGAACTGTTCCCCACACCTCTGCGAGCCTGGAGCCAGCTGCATCCCGAAGACGAGTACGCGCTCACTCCAGAGGCCAAGACGCTGCTCAGCGACTTCTCCGACTACCTGCGCGAACAAGGAGTCGACCCCCGCTATGCCGGGAGTGGGAGCCTGCGCACGCTGCGCGTGCTGACCGCTCAACTTGGCGTCGAAGCGCCCGTCCGCGAAGAGGACGTCAACGTCATCGCCACCCTCAGCGGCCACCACAACGGACGGCGTGTGGTCTGCTTCCTGCGCCAGCGTGGCCTCTTGCAGCGCCGGCCGGTGACCAACGCTGAGCTGGTCCGTGCCCGGACACTTGCCGACTCGCTGCCTGGCTCGTTCGCCGTCGCGGTTCACACCTGGATCGACGTTCTCCTCGGCCGAGGCAGTCGCTCCAACCCCGTTCTCGCCTCCGGGACGATCTACGTCTACGTCCAGAACGCGTTCCCGATCCTGAGGACTTGGGCCGCCTCCGGGGCAACCGACTTGAGACAGATCACCAGAAAGGACATCGAAACCCCAATCTTGAACCTGCCCCACTTCCGTCGGCACTCCGTCCATCCCCCGCTTCGCTCGCTGTTCCGGGCCCTGCGACGCGAACGAAAGATCTTCCGTGACCCCGCCCGCAGCGTCTCGATTCCCCAGGCGGTTCGACTCCCAGTGCCTCTCCCCTCGGAAAGGCTGAAGGGGATCTTGGACAAGGTCAACGACGTCAGGAGCCAGTTCATCCTCGCGCTCGTCGCCGTCCACGCCCTGGCCCACCACGACCTGCCGTCGCTGCTGCTCAACGACCTGGACCGAGCCCGCGGGCATCTGCGTGTCCGCCGCCCAGGGCGCCTTGATCACATCGTCTATCTCGACGAGCTCACCACCGAGTTGGCGACAGCATGGCTTCGCGAGCGGCACCGTCGTTGGCCCAGAACTACCAACCCCCACTTGCTGGTCAGCAGGTTCTCCGCAACCGACGAAGCCGGGCCGAAGATCAGTACCGAGGTCACGAAGACCGTCTTCGAGCGGGTCGGAATCAGCGCCAGCAGGCTACGTCAGGACCGCATCTACGACGAAGCCCGACACACTGCCGACCCTGTCCATCTGATACGCATGTTCGGGCTGGCGACGTCGACGGCCATGAAGTACGTCATGGCGGCGCATCCCAGCAACCAGGCCGATCCGATTCAACCCTGACAGTCGCCAACCGGCCCGTCTACATCACTGTCGGGATCAACCTCGAGGTCGCGCGTGACGAGTTGGGCAGGTGGGTAGGCTCCGGCGGCGAGGGCGCCAAGCAGTGGATGGCCTGGCTCGCGGAGCTGAAGAACCGCGGTATTGAAGACATCCTGATCGCCTGTTGCGACGGACTCAAAGGACTGCCCGACTCCATCACCAACATCTGGCCGGTCGCGGATGTGCAGCTGTGCGTGGTCCACATGGTCCGCAACAGCCTCAAGTACGCCTCCACCAAACACTGGTCACAGATCGCACAGGAGCTCCGCGAGGTCTACACCGCGGCCACCCCCGACGCCGCCGAACGGTGGTTCGCCGAGTTCGAGGAGGCCTGGGGCACCCGCTATCCCGCTCTGATCGGCGTCTGGCGGCGCAGCTGGGAGCACTTCATCACCTTCCTACGGTTCCCGCCCGAGATCCGGAAGATCGTCTGCACGACGACCGTGATCGAGTCCCTCAACTCCCGCTTCCGCCAGGCCACGGCCACCCGCCGCCGGGGGCACTTCCCCAACGAGGAAGCCGCCCTGAAAGTCCTCTACCTCGTCATCCGAGACCGCCGCCCCAACCGGGCCAACCCCACCGGTCGCACCCACAACTGGAAAACCGCCATCAACGCCCTCGCCGGCTTCTACGGCGACCGCGTCATCGACAACCAGTAACAACCCAGCTAAACCCATGAATCGTCACCACCAGGGCTGACACGAAAAACAAGACACTCCCCGTCACTCTTGCTTCTTGGAGACTCCTGTGTCGAATTCCGATGCTTTCTTCCCGCTTCCGCCGTTCTACTGCCCTCTACCTGGTGCGATGAGCCCGTTCGCCGCGACCGCTGAACCCCGCATGCTGCAATGGCTGGACTCCACCGCCATGGGTCAGCTGCCGGGCATGCGGGCGGCAGCACAGAAGATCCGGGTGCACCGGGGGATGGGCCTTACCTGTGACGGCGCCACCGACGAAGCAGCCTTCCAGGTCGCCTGCTGATTCAGCGCCTGGTATTTCCTCTTGGACGACGCCGTCCTGGAGAGCAGCCAGGACGTGGGACAGGCCGCCGAGGCGGCAGGCCGGATCATGCGGGCCTTCACTGCTCCCGACGCCCAGCCGCCCACGGACGAAGACGCGTTCGTGGCCGCGGCATACGACCTGGCGGCCCAGCTGCGGGCTTGCTGCCACCCCACGCACTACGCGCGGTTCACTCACGGGCTGCGCGTCTTCTTCAGCGGCACGCTGCGCATGCTCGCTGTCTGCCTCAGTGGAGAGGACCCCAGCGAGGACCGGTACCTGAGCGTGCGGCTGGAGGACTGCGGTCTGCCGCCGACCTGGCAGCTGATCGAGCTGTGCCAGCAGGACGTGGTCCCCGACGAAGAACTCCATGCCCCCGCCGTCCAGGCGGCCCTGGAGAGTCTCTCCCTGGTCCTGATCCTCGACAACGACCTGTACTCCTACCCGAAGGAACTCGAAAAGGGCCAGTTCAACTTCGTCACCGTGATCCAGAAGCACCGCCGGATCCCCCTCGCGGACGCGGTGAACGAAACCGTCGTCGTCCGCGACCGCATCATGCAGCTCTTCATGCGGCTGTACGAGAAGGTACGGCCCACCGCCAGCGCCCCGCTCCGCCACCTGCTCGACCAGCTCGCCCACATTCCGCGCGGACACATCGAATGGGCGCTGGGGACTCCCCGCTACCAGCAGCTCATCCCCGCCGCACAGATCCCCTGGGCCGCGGAACCCTCCACCACCGACAAGAGTCCCCTGCCGTACCCGGCCATCTCCTGGTGGTGGAACCACGTCTAGCCTCGGGCTTTCATGAAGCGGGTTGTCCGACGGGTGGTCAGGTAGCGAAAAGCTCCTCTGACCAGCAAGAATGAGGATTGTTGGCCTCGAAGGTGACAACTGGGGTCTGGCACAGATCTTGGGGAGCGGTCTGCGTCGGAGTCATCTGGGCGTGTATCGCGTCTTGATCAACAGGTGGTCCGGGTGAGGTCTTGACTCAGATTATCGACGTGCTCAGGGGCGAGGTAGTTGCCGGGGCTCCTGTTGGATCGGGTGGCGAGCCCAGTCATGAGTTTGTTGATCAGGCGCTCGACGCCGCCCGTCACTGGTCGGAACCACCCTGCTCCTTACCGGAACACCCGAGCGCGCTGCGAGTAGCCGGTATCGGCGGCCATACGGATCCAGGAGTGCTCGAACCGTCAGCGGAGGTTTTCACCGTGCTCAGTCAAGTTCCTGGCACCCCTGAGGAGCCGCCCGCCGGGCCTCAGCCCGGCAGGCGGCTCGAGGACAGGCTCGACGCCCTGGGCGAACAGATCGACGGACAACTGGACGAGCTGTACCCGCCGTCACCGGCCCCCCAGGCCGTGCAGGCCCTTCTCGCCCAGGCCGCGTTCCGAGGGCAATTGACGGAAACTCAGATGAGGGCGCTGAGCAGGCGCGTGCACGACACCCTGACTGCTCCGGTGCGGCATCTCATCGAGGCCGGCGGACAGCGGTGGCGGCACGGGCTCATGCTGGTGGCCATCGACGCATTGGGCGGCGACGGCGCCCGCTTCGCCCCGCTGGCCGCTGCCGTGGAAGGCATCCATACCGGGTCACTGATCGTGGACGATGTGCAGGATGCGGCCGTACTGCGCCGCGGCAGGCCCGCCGCGCACCAGGTCTTCGGTCTGCCGACGGCACTGAACGCGGGGACCGCCGCCTACTTCGCTTTCGATACCGCCATCCGCCGCACGGCAGCCGACGACCCGCCCCTGCGTGCCGCCCTGTACGAGGCGTATAGCGGGGTGCTGCGCGCTGCACATGCGGGGCAGGCACTCGACTTGCAGGGCCACAGCCTGGAGGTGGAGCAGGCATTGCGCAGTGGGTGCAACCGGTCTCTGGCGCAGGTGGTGCTGCTGACCCACCGGCTCAAGTCCGGGGTGGTGGTGGGAGCGAGTCTGGAGATGGCTGGTCTGGTCAGCGGAGCGAACGCGGAGACGTGTGCGGCGCTGTACGCATTCGGGGCGGCGGTGGGCACCGCTTACCAGATCGCCGATGACATTGCGGATCTGGACGGGGTGTGCCGGGGAGGTCAGGCGACCAAGAGCGTCGGCGAGGACCTGCACAACGGCAAGGTGACCGTTCCGTTCGTCCACGCCGTGGCTCTGGCGCCTCAGGACGCCGGGCAGATGTGGCGATGGGTTGCCCACGGACGGGCCACCGCGCAGCAAGTGGAGCGCGCCATCACGATGCTGCACGAGTGTGGAGCGGTGCAGGCCAGTACGTCCGAGGCAGACACGGTGTTCGCGGCGGGCTGGCAGCAGTTGGACGTCCGGCTGCCAGCATCACGGGAGAAGGAGCTGGTGCACGACATGGCCTGGTGGGTGGTCAATCAGCATCGGGTGGCCTGACCGCTCGGTCCTGTCCTGGCCATGTCCGAGTGGGACACGAGCCCGGCAAGCGGGCCGAGGGCGGGCGGGAAAACTACCGCAACGGCCACCGGCCGAAGACGCCATCGAGACCCTGTGGCAGCCGGACATGGAATCTCGAGACGCCGCGCCGCGCCGCGACCGCCGTTTCGAGTGAGGACGACGGTATCCCGGAGGCCGATGCCGTCGAGCGCCTGACCGCGCTCAAGAAGGCGCTCGGGGCGCTCCAGGCCGTCAACCGGAGCCTCACGAGGGATGTCCTCGCCCGGAGCGCCGTCGGTCCGGCCCAAACGCTGGATCACGAGGACATCGTGCATGCCATCTTGACGGAGACTATCGACATCCGGGGGAAAGCACTGCGCGCCCACAATTACTGACGGTCCGGCAGTTAGTGACGTTCGGTGCCGAGATCCTGCGTCGCGGATGCCGAAAGTACATGTCAGGTTCCTGCAGA
Organism: Streptomyces sp. NPDC048483; assembly: GCF_040651455.1. Classification (NCBI taxonomy): domain Bacteria; kingdom Bacillati; phylum Actinomycetota; class Actinomycetes; order Kitasatosporales; family Streptomycetaceae; genus Streptomyces; species Streptomyces sp. NPDC048483. Next base: position 1,877 of record NZ_JBEZJZ010000020.1, on the reverse strand, counting down.
CCATCAGCGGGATTGGGCGCTGTTCCGTTCATGTGAGGGCGAAATCCCGTGGGGCGAGAAGGCCACCGGACTCCGGGGCGGGGTTACCAGGTGGCGGTGAGGTGGCGGGGCACTCGGAGGGCGGTGTTGAGAGGCCAGGCGTCGGGGTGGGCACGGCCTGGGTCGGTGAGGGTGAGGCGGGGGCAGGTCTGGGCGAGGGCGGTGAGTGCCTGGTGCGCGAGGCGGCGGGCGTAGGGAGCGCCGGGGCAGTAATGGATGCCGGCGCCGAAGGCGAGGAGGGGTGGGGTATCGGGGCGCTGGGGGTCGTAGGTGTCGGGGTTGGTGAGGTGGTGGTCTTCGTCGCGTCCGGCGGAGGCGAGCAGAAGCAGGAGGCGGGTGCCGGCGGGGACAGCGATGCCGGACAGCTGGACCTCGCGGGTGGTGTTGCGCAGCCAGCCGGTCAGTGGCGGGTTGTGGCGCAGGGTCTCCTCGACGGCGTCCGACAGCCGTCGCGCCTGGTGGGGTTTGTTCCAGGTGCCGGTGGTCAGGAGGCGGTAGAGGGTGTTCGTCAGTGCCTGTTTTCGATCCGAAGGCTGGCGGATCCCCCAATATTGGCGTCGTGACTCGGATCGTGGCCGCAAGCGCAGTGACCAAGGACGAGGCCGGGCGTCTGCTGCTTGGGTTCAGAGACGCGGAGGCAGAAGCGGGGAGATACCAGGCGTCTATCCGTGAAGTCGTTACCCGTGGCCGTGGCTCTCCCGACATGTACCCCGGGCAATCCGAATGTGGGCCCCTCGGGTGGATGTCCTGCCCGGGTGGTCTGCGTCTGGTCATCTCGACCATGGCGGGCAGAACTCCACATGGATTTGTTCCCCATTATGTGCATGCAGATCCGCCCGGTGGTAGATGCTGCGGCAGACGTGATAATTGCATCCGCCAGTAATGTACAGCTCTGTCGCGGCAGCGGGCGGACCTTCCTTCGTGACGGTGAATATGTGCGGAGCCGCTTCCCGGAACGCCATCGAGCTGCCCGTCAGGAACAGTGTCTCGGCGAAGACGTGCTGATGGAGCAGGTTCCTGTTCTCTGGGGCGCTTGGGGCCGCGTAGTTGATCTCACAGGTCTCGGCTGGCAGGTCCCTCACCGGCACACTCGCGGTGCGTACTTCGCGGGGAGCGTTCCCTGCAGTAATGCGCGCCCGCAGCTTCTTCCACAGGGAGGGCCGAAACTGTACTGCTCGGTGGGCCAGCACGAGGTCGAGCGGCTTCTCCCCGCTCTCGAAGTCGATCCCGAGCGCCGTTCCAGCGGTGCGCATCGGCAGGTAGACCAAGGACCGTGGGGATCGCGCTGCAAGCAGCCACAAAGTGCCAATGCGTCGACCGTCTGGCCGGTCCACATACATGTAGTACGAACCGCGGGTTTGGTAGATTGCCCCGTTCTTCAGTGGTGTGGCCGGGCTGATCACTCGATATTCCTGGCCCCCGAGTCGCACCTGCTGGACGGTGATCTTCAGTTGCAGGCGGTCCCGTGTGAGAGCGGCCCTCGATGCAGTCATCCCGTTGTCTCCTGCCCCCGGATTTGATCTCTCACCGTGATTGTCTCAGTCAAAGGCGAGGAAGGCCCCAGGAATTCGGACAGGGGCGCCGTCATCTTCGTAGTTCCCTCAGCGGATGCTGAGGGAGCCCCACGTAGGCAGGGTCTGGCAGGCAGGACGGCCGGCACTCCGGCGAGTAGATCAGGCGGCCCGCGCGAGCTGGTCCGGCCGGGCTGTTCCTCCAGGGCAGGTGGGGAGGGGCGCCCGGCCCTTGGCCGGGGCCGAGGGCGCCGCCGGCCGGGCGCACACCGCCGCCCAGCACTACGCCTGGTGGGCCGGCCACCCCTCGGTCGACCCCGACCGGAT